>NZ_JAKRGG010000044.1:0-40294 GCF_022347645.1 Vibrio sp. MMH1-50 | reverse complement strand
TGCGGTATCTACCGACACAGTAGTGGCAGCAGTGACCGTTGCCGATACAGATACGCCAGCGGATCAACTGACGGTTCAGCTAGAAAACAACACAGATGGCTACTTCGTGCTCGATGGTGACCAAGTTAAGTTGACCGATAAAGGTGTCGAAGCGGTTAATAACGACCAGCTAGACCTAACTACCTTGTCTGTCACTGCTTCGGTATCTGACGGAGTGAACCCGAAAGCGGCAGACACGGATTCGTTGGATGTGGTTCGTGTGAATGACGCCCCAGAGTCTACGCCAACAACTGTGACTCTGAATGAAGATGCGCAGGGCGCAGATGTATTGCTTGATTGGGCATCTTTCGGTGTGACGGATGTGGATTCTGCAGACGCTTCACTATCGATTCAGATTACCTCGCTGCCGACTGATGGATTGCTTGAGTATAAAGACGCTCAGGGTGATTGGCAGGCTGTTCAGGCAGATCAAGTTCTCGATAAGTCGCAGTTTGACGCTGACGGTGTGAGATTTACTCCGGAGACAAACGAGTCTGGTGATAGTAGCTTTGGTGGTACCAATGTTGGTGACCAATCTGGTCATTATGCTCAAATTGGATTTAAACCAACAGATGGTCAGAACGAAGGTCAACAATCGACGCTAACCATTGATGTTACCCCTGATGCTGATGCGCCAACCTTGAGCACCGTAACGCCAGGCTTGTCGGTACCTCTGCAAGAGTTCAATGTTACGTCTTGGAACAACGTCGTAGTGGGTTCTGGTAATGGGCTAGGTGTCACAGGTCAGGTTCTTATCAATGCAATTGATGCTCTTGATTCTGCTAACGGTAATCAATCCACAACTTCGAATGTGCAAGATACGTCGTCTTATGCGACAGCCGCAAATGAAGCAGTACTTGTGACAGGATTGGTTTACCTAGAAGCGGGTACAAGCTACGACTTCACTGGTCGCGCGGACGATAGCCTTGCAATCACAGTTGGTGGGTCATTGGTCGATGAAGCTCGTTGGGGTAATGCTCAAGGTACAATTACGGGTGGTGCATTCGTACCTACTGTTTCTGGATTCTACCCGCTAGAGATTTACCATCACAATCAGAGTGGTCCGGGTAACTTCAACGTCGATGTTTCTATCAATGGTCAAGCGCCAGTTAACCTAAGCAATAGTAACTTGGTTGTGGTTAGTGATGTTAACGCGTTAGACGCGACTGATATCAGAACCTCTGCACTACAAGAAGTGAATGGTGTTGAAGTCTACGAGACCTACCAAGTAAACGAAGGTCCTCAAGATACTGCGATCCCTCTATCTGAAATTAGAGCAAATCTAAATGATACTGACGGCTCAGAATCGCTTGAAGTGACATTGAAAGGTATTCCTGTAGGCGCGGTGATCTCGGATGGCACTAACTCAATTACTATTGCTAGCGCGGATGCGGTAGATGTAACCGGATGGGCGCTAGACGGACTGACGGTGACTCCTCCTGCAGGTTCTCATGATGATTTCACTATCACGGTAACTGCGACAGCAACAGAAGAGTCTAATGGTGATACTGCTGACTCTACGGCGACGATCAATGTAGTTGTGCATGAAAACTTGCCAACGAATACAGCAAGTGATGTTGTTACAACAGACGAAGATCAGCAGTTACAAGGTAACGTCCTGCTGAATGATTCAGATGGCGATAACGTTCTACTGGTTGACCATATCACGGTTAACAACACTGATTATGCGGTTGGTCAGACGGTATCGCTGAGCAACGGCACGCTGGTTGTGAACCAAGATGGTAGTTACACGTTCGACCCAGTAAAAGATTGGTCAGGTGACGTACCAACAATTACGTACACGACAAATACTGGAGCGACAGAAACACTAGATATTGACGTCGTAGCGGTAGCAGATAAGCCAACAATCAGTATCTCTGTGGGTGATATGTCGAAAACCGACGCGGTTGAGTCTAATCACAGCTTGGTAACATTGGCAACAAACAATACGCCGGCTCAGAACAAAGTCATCGCAGATGCAATTGGTTTAGATGGCGTTCAACAAGGAGTGAATCCGGTCGCGAATGTAGCCTTGGGTAGTAACAATGACACTTCAGATACTGATTCGTTATTTGTCGGTACAAATTACAACGACACCTTCTATGGTGGCGCTGGTGATGATGTCTTTGTTGGTGGTCGTCAAAATGACTCTTTCTACGGTGACGATGGAAGATCTACAACGCAATATGATGGTAAAGACACGGTTTACCTAACTGGTAACTTCAGTGACTACCAGTTTACGTTTAAGAACAACCATAGTGGCCAAGTTCCGTATTGGATCTTCCTAGACAAGCGTTCAATCGATTCAGAAAATGACAATACGGGCTTTGAGGACCGTGGTGATCACCTGTACGAAATCGAGCGCGTTGTCTTTGCGGATAAGGTGATTGAGATAAATAAAGATGGCACTTACGAGGTTCTACAAGATCGTTGGGTGCCGATTGAAGTGGATGTTGACTTAGCTGACACTGATGGCAGCGAGTCATTAGCTCAAACAGTCCTTGTTGATGGTCTACCTGATGGTGTTGAGTTGTACGTCAATGGTCAAGCCGTTGCGGAAGAGCCAAGCGGTGGCTATATCGTAAATCTCGATGCTCAAGGCCAAGCTAACTTTGATGTAAAAGTACCGTACGATTTTGAAGGTAGTCTGGACTTCCCATTAAGTGTCACTGCAACATCGGTTGAGTCATCAAATAATGACCAAGCGACTGAGACCGAATCGGCTCGAGTTTCAGTTCGCGATTACGAATACGTTACCGGTACGCACGGTGATAACGATATTACCGGTACAGCTGATGACGACATTATTGTTGGTGATGTCCAAGGTCTGCAGATTGTTGAGGGCGAGGATTACAACATTGCTTTTGTTCTAGATACTTCAGGCAGTATGGGGTATGACGTAGGTAAAGCAGAGACTGAGATTCAAACGGTTCTTGATACCTTGATCAGCAGTGCTACCGGTTCTCATTCGGGTAAAGTGAATGTCTTGCTAACAACGTTTGCAACGAATGATAAGTTGCTGTTGGAAGTTGATTTGAGTGACCCAGACGCTTCAACGAAAATCGCGACTGCATTTGCAAACAATAGAGACAATGGCAGTGGTAACACAAACTATGAAGCTGCATTTGATTCAGTGCTAGATTGGTTTGCAGGTAAAGATAGTGATGCAAATAACGTCACATACTTTATCTCTGATGGTACGCCGAACCAAGCTGACCACAATAGCGCTTATGATTTGGCTTCGATGACTAATGTGGTGATTGGTGCTGAAAATGGCAAAATTATTACTTTGGGAGACGTGTTACCAAGCGATTATCAACGTGGTGATGTTGTGACTTACAACAACCAAACGGTTATTGCGAGCAACACAGAGGTTTATTCTTTGTCGACTGGCGACCGCCTTGGCTACATGTACAGCAACACGGGTTACTATGACTACAGCAATAGTGTTACCGCTCAAGCTGAGAATATGTACAAAGCATTGGAAGAGTTTAGTGAAGTGCATGCGATTGGTCTTGGTAACAACTTGGACGCAAGCACACTCGAAAACTACGACTCAGACAATACAGTGCGAACCAACATTGATGTTTCACAGTTGGCTGAAGTTATCCTTGGTAAGGAAGTCGCTTTGCTTCAAGGTAGAGATGACATCGATAGTCAAGCTGGTGACGATATTATCTTCGGTGATGCAATTCGATTTGGTTCTAGTGATGAACAAGGTGTATCTGCATTACAAGAGTATGTTGCTGGTCAATTAGGTAAAGATGTTGGTCTTGTTACCGAGAAAGATGTTCATAACTACATTACTGACAACCAAGCTGAATTTGAGCAATCTCGTTCAAGCGACCGAGCGGATAACCTGTCTGGAGGTGAAGGCAACGATATCCTATTCGGGCAAGGTGGCTCAGATACGCTGGACGGCGGTATAGGTGATGACATCCTGATCGGTGGTTTGGGTAACGATATCCTTACCGGTGGTGATGGTGCAGACATCTTCAAGTGGGTGGATGTTGCAAATGAGACAGATACAGTAAAAGACTTCAATGCAAACGAAGACTCTCTTGATTTCTCTGACTTGTTCGAGGATCTATCTAAGGATGAACTTGGTTCGTTACTGGATGATCTGAAGTCGGGTGATCACGCTGGCGATGTTGGTAATTACCATGTGGAAGTTACGCAAGATGGAGCAACAGACTCTAACTTGAGTATCTCTAAAGGTGGAACGACATTAGATATCCATTTTGATGGAGCAAGTGTTGATGACGTCACTTCACACCTGATTGCAAGTCTGGATTCTCAACTTAAAGATATGTAATCAAACCAACTGAAGGTATGAAAAAAAGGTCTAGCGTAATGCTAGACCTTTTTTGTTTTCAGTCAGGTATAAGCCTTTATTGGCGTTTTCTGTGTTTTACTACAAAGTGTAGATGTCATGCTCTCGAAGCAGGTACAACGCGAAGCAAGCTGCGAGCATTGGCCACGCAGCAAAGAACAGCAGGTTGTTAAATGGGTCTAGGTATTTAGCAAACGAAGAAAAGGTTGAGCCAGCATGTAAAACTAAAATGGCGAGGTAGGTTATATTTTTCCATAAGCCAGCGACAAAAATCCCAATAAATACTAATTGGGCAAGCCCCATCGCGACAGATATTCCACTTGAAATGTCTAAACCATAAAAGCCGGCAAATACTTTCATTGCGTGTTCTGGAACAAAGACTTTATCTAGTGCCCACATAATAAACACCAAGGCGACACTTAATCGCAATGCTAATAATCCTAGTCCTAACTGTTTTTTGAGTTTAAGTGGCAGTGTTTCTTTCATTTGGAGTCCTTTAAAGAGTAATGAATAAGTTCTCAATGGCAGACCGCGGTTTTTCTTATCTGATTACAACGGGATATGTAAATATTCGTGAATTGGTTATCTTGAGAAGCGACTCCTTACAGGGTAATCCCGCTTGAGCACTAAAAGCGCGATGAACAAAAAAAGCCGACAGAGTCGAATTCTGTCGGCTTTTGATTTACTGCGGTTTACTTAACGGACAAATACTCAGAAGGGGATTTGTCTGGTTTTGGTAGTTTCATTGCCGCTACGGCGTTGAAGCCTGCTTGTGTTAAGCCACCAGAGTAATCAACACTGCCATTTGGTAAGTTGGCTTTAGTTTCTGATGGGTTCCACTTGCGGAAGTAATCCGTCAAATCGTACTGGGTTAAATAAGACGTACACGCCATCAGCAAATCGCCTTGGCTTAACTGGCTGCTCTGCGTTGAACAGTAGTTAATGCCTTGGTCACCAACACTGTCACCACGAGCTTTGCGGTGAGCCAACTTGAAGAAGTTCCAACCCTGATCTTCACCAAAAATGCTTGGTTTAGATGCTTGATTAGAGTACCAAGTGTCGATGTTAAAGTGATCTTCTGCCCAAAGCTTCAACTGACCGAACATGGCTAAGCGCATACCGACATCTGCCTCACTCCAAGCGTGACCTTCAAAGCGGTCTAGCCATAGAGGTGACTTAGATAAGTCACTTGCGATGCGGTCCATGTATGGCTTCGCTTCGCGTTGCTCCTGCATGTATAACGCAAGAATGTTGTTGGTCACCTCGGTTGAGCCAGCTACCATAAATGGTGCTGATGCTAAGTTATGACCCACTTCGTGCCATAGCAACCAATCATTCGTTGGGTTCGTTGGAACCACTGTCCATGTCGGCCAGTAGCTGTTGCTTTGTACTGGGTAACCAGAGTGTGCTGCACCAATAGAGATTTGCACATCATTCACAAAGCGGTGTCGGTTCGCTAAGAGAGCATCATAGGTAAATCGACGATGCTTGCCATCTTCCGTCACCTGATCGCGTCCGTAAAAGTCGCTTGCATGATTTGCGAAGGCATTCAGTTCATCAGCGAATTTAGGTACATCAGTTTCCTGTACGTTGTTGACAGGAGTGGTGTAGATGAAATGACCAGAATCGATTTCGGCAAGTGGTACGTCAGCATTGATGTTGTTTACCCATTTGCCATCTTTCCACCAAGATGCTTGTAGTACGCCGTTAAAGTTGAATGTCACCACGTCACCTTGAGCTGTTTCAAGAGGCTGGATGTAAATCAAACCACCATAAGGGACTTTAAAGGTTAATTGCGCCCCGTCATATTGGAAGGTCTTCTGAACGCGAGGTGGACGTTTCAAACTCAACTCATGATTCGCGCGCCCTGTCAGATCATCAACTAACGCCACGTTAATCGAAGCTTTTACGCCCCCGGAAATCGTCACATTTTCAAGTTGTGGAGCCCACAAACCTGTCGATTGCATACTGCCAGCGGTGCCAATTACGGTTTTGTTGTTAGTGTGAATATCGACACTAGCCGAACTTCCAGATTGCAATGGTCGACCTGGGTAGCCTGTCGTATCAACACTGATGTCTAAATCCCAGTATGAGCGACCTAGCATCATGCGAGTTAACGGTTTTTCCATCCAGTTTAGTGGGTAAGAAGGGTTAAGTTCGCCTGATTCTGTAATCATTGACCATTTAGCTAACTGCTCTTGTGTCTCTTGCCCACATGCACTTCCGCCTTGGTGAGTGTTATTGGTGTAACAGTTCAGTATTTCGACTGCGCGTTTGAAGCCAAGCTCGTCTTGTACGTCCTGTTGATACTCGTACTGTTCGTCATTCCATAGCCAAACTGATAGGTTGTCGTAAGTTGATGTTAACTCCGCTTGCGACAAGCGTTCACCAATCTCACCTTTACTACGGTAGTAAAGCTCGTGAGAGAATAAGCGATCAATGTTTGCACCTAGGTTTGCAGCCTTGACCATACTATCGACGACTTCAGGACTCATTTCGTAGCGAGTGAAGTCAGGACGGTGGTGGTTACCTCGGCTCGGAATACCATGACCTTTACGTACTTCAATACAGTTAACTTCGTATTGGTATTCGTCCTTACACAATGGCACACCAGGGAAGTTCTTTTGCAGTTCCGCGATGGCTGTTTGTTTCTGTTGCTCAGATTTCACCATGTGGAAGGCATAGCGCTGTTGCTCTTGGTCGCCAACAGTTACCTTGTACAACGGAATCTCAAGCGTTGGCATGTCGATATTACCCGGCCATGTGACGGTGCCATTGTCATTGATTTCAATTTTTGTGGTATCGGCATAACGCTCATAAACCACAAGATCGAATTCCGCCACTGTGTGTAGGTTAGGGACGTTTGGACCCGATGTACTATGACACCAGTAGCTATCTGAACAAAGAGACTGGAAGGTCTTCGCAACGTTTGCACCACCTACAGAGACGCCAGCGGCATCAGCTAAACGAGCGATAGGCTCAGGATTACTTGCCTCTAGAGCATCAAAGAAGATGATGTTGCCGCCGTTGTTTACATATTCGATCAGCGCCGTGACGTCATCTGCATCCAACTTAGGCTGTTGAATATCAGAAACGACGGACTTGGTATCATAGCCATCGGTTTTAATCTCATAAGATTGAAGCAGTAATAGCGGAGTCGTCGTTGCATCAAGAGTGCTGAATGAACCACTATTTAGCAGTTCCATATCACCAAGTTGGTAGCTTGGGTTAACGAAGAAGTCGTAGATTTGACCCTCTTTGCGGTCCCAACGGAAAGCGTGCCCCTTGCTGATGTTCGTTGCAATGGCAATCGAATCTTGTGATGCGTTTGGTACCAGCCAATTGATCAAGTTGCCGAACATCTTTTGCATGCTGCCGTTGTCGGTACGAGTATCTGCGTCTTGAGCAACTTGGTTGTGTGGCGTGCTGTAGCGACATGTTTGTTTCTCGCTTTCAATGCCCAAATCTGCGCCTGCCCAGTAGTTTTCTGGACACGAGAAAATAGAGGTGTACATCGCGTTACCCAAGAACACTACTTTACCTGAACCAATCATACCCGCGGTCATGGTCGGTAAATTGAAGGTCGCTGTTTGTTTCGAGATTTTTTCCGGACGCAGCATCTTGACCGTCGATGTTTCATCAATGGTCGTTGCATCTACGATGTAAGCTTTCTTGTCTTTACCTGAGCCACGTGTCCAAGCGGCCTCTTCACCAAAAGGAAGCCAGTAACTGTTGTCATTACGTGGCATTAGCACTGGGAATGCTTCATTGGTTAGGTTGAAGTTACGCATTGCACGTGTATAACCAGAACCGCCCCAACCATGGTTATCATGGAAGATGTGCACGCTATCCACGCCTGCATAAATTTGATGCAGAGATTGCGTTACATAATTGCTCCCTGTAGCGCGAACGGTACGCAACATAGGTGCCGCAAAGCCTGACCACTGTGGTGCTTGTTTCAACTGTCCATCGATGATCTGCGTTAAACCTTGGCTAAACTGTGCAGCAAACTCGTTTGGCATCGTGAAGTTAGTACCTTCAATCTTTGCGCCGTTTGGTAAGCTAAGGTTGATCAGTTCATTGATTACGTTAGGGTACTGCGCAAATACCTGACGAACGTTATCGTTGATCTCAATGTTGCTGTCAGTCTGAATACCATAACGACGAACAAACGCCTCTAGGTTTTGTTTTACCAACGGATTGTCACTTAAATCCGCAAGTTGGTAATTTACCTTGTTACCTTTAACTTGCCCGAGTGTGAAGGTATCGATACCAAAGATCAGGTTCTCGCCCCATAGGTATTCAAACTCGCCGTTTGCATTTGTCATACCACGGGCAGAGTGGCTGAAGAACTCAACACCGGCAAGGGGGTGGCCTTGCGAGTCCGTCAAGCGACTTGTCGTTAGTGGTTTGTTTGCAGCGCTTGGCTTGTATTCATAAGTTGCTTCGGCGTTGGCAGAAACAAACGACCCGGTTAAGTTGTTACTTGCACCTGGGGTGACTTCTGGCTGAAGCTCTGGATCAACGTGTGCGCTTGGTTGCTCACCCTCATTCGCGACACTTGGATTGAGAAACTCATCAATCGCCGCTTGATCTTCGCTTAGATACAGGTCTTGGATATCGTAGCTGTTGATTTCATCTAAACACACTTGCGTATCTTGAGTAGGGCATGTGTCGATCTTGTTTAACAGCTTAGTAGCATTACTTGCGTGTTTACCTAGCACATCTTTAAGATCATACGCTTGAGTTAACTCAGATGGTTGTGAACCTTCACGTGTTTGTTCTGGCACTAGGTAGTTGAACGTACCTAGAGTAATACCACCGAATTGACAGGTGAATGTGCCTTCAGAAGCGGTATAAGTGAAGTAGCCTGACTCACTGATATCCTGATCATCACACTCAAGATCACCGGTTAACTGTTTACTATGAATAAACAGTTTACCTTGATACGTGGTTACACCGATATCTGGTTGATCTGGCGGTAAATCAGGTTCAACAGTCGGTGGCGTGGTATTTGTTGAGTTGTTGCTTTCATCGCCACCGCAGCCAAACAGCAGCGAAGCGACAAGGATTGAAAGAAGACTTCGTTTCAAAGACTAAACCCTTATGAAGTGCCATCGTCATTTGGATGGCGAATTGGTTGAGAGTTACTTTATTTTAAAGCTCAGGGCTATCGAGATTATGCTGTTAAGTAATTAACTTTTAGTAAGTTTTTAGGGCTCGATAAATGCGCGCGCATTCTAGTTTTAAAAGCGGCAGGAGGGAACAAAAAGATTAGCTTTGTATTGAACAAATTTTCACAACTGAGGGTGGGATTCACAGAATGAATAAGCCTAGTGGTTAGTTGGACTTTCTTTTCTGCAAAAATAGCGTACAGTTTGCTGGTTTTTCACTGAAATCATCCGATCATGACCAACGCAAAACTCCTTCTTATTCGTGGTTTACCAGGCTCTGGAAAGACAACGCTTGCTAAGAAATTGTCCAAACAGCTCAAAGCGAAACACTTTGAAGCTGACATGTATTTTGAGAATGAAATTGGAGAATACGTTTTTGATGGTACCAAGCTAGCGGATGCCCATGAATGGTGTTTTCAACAAACCCGTAAGTGGCTTAATAAAGGTAAGGTGGTGATTGTCAGCAATACCTTTGTTCGTCACTGGGAAATGAAGCGCTACCTAAAGTATTGTGAGAAAAAGCAAATTGAAGTGGAAGTGCAGGTGTGTCGTGAGCAATATCAAAGCATTCATGATGTGCCATCAGCGACGATCGAAAACATGCGTCGCCAATGGCAAGAATAACGTTTTAACCTCTTTTGGTCTCAAGAATACTACTGACCCCTGCCATCGATCATGACAACCAGTGTTTTGCTCATAATGGCGATGTCCATCGAAATCCACGAGTAAAATGAGCTTAGGCTCAATGCGTAGCTGTGGTCGAAGCCGACTTTACGGCGAACATCCTCAATACATGAGTCGTAGCCTTGATTGACTTGTGCTAATCCTGTGATGCCTGGTAGAACACCGTAAGTGCGTTCAACAAAGTAAGGAATCTCATCTTCTAGCTTTTGGTAAAAAGCAGGGCGCTCAGGACGAGGACCAATCAACGACATTTCACCTTTTAGCACATTGAATAACTGTGGCAGTTCATCTAAGCGTGTCTTACGTAAGAATCGACCGACAGGTGTGATTCTTGGATCATTCTCTGAAGCCCATACCGCGCCAGAACGTTGCTCGGCATCGACATACATAGTGCGAAACTTCATGATTTCAAACAGCTCCATCTTGTCTGGTGTACAACGACCCACACGAAGCTGACGATAAATGACAGGTCCTTTTGAGTTGATCGTGATTGCCATTGCAATGATTGGCATGGCTGGTAGGGATACAAGCAAAATAAGCATTGAAACCACAACATCGAAAGCGCGTTTTGCTAAATGAATATTTGAGTCATAACGTGAAGTCTTCATGATACTTTCCTTATTGATTAACGCGCTTCCAGCGACCATTTTCCATTCCTAGAAGATAACGAAGCCCGCCTGCGAAGTTTGCTATGTGTCCGACTACTATGTAGTTGATCAACTTGAATGGCTTAAACAAATTGAACGCTGGGATTAAATAAGTGATGAGAGCGATTGAGTAAACGGCTAACTGCGCTACGAGTAGAGCTTGAAACGTAGGGTATTCCATCAACAATAACGAACTCACGAAACACATGATCATTAGGTAAGGAGTCGCAAGACGCAGTACCTTTCCTGATAAAAATGCAAATGCAGTGCCACGATAGCGGGGTAACAGCAGCTTTTTAAGTTTCAAGAACTGCTGCATATTGCCTGCAGAGATGCGTAGACGTCGTTTGAAGTCAGAGTTATCAGAGCTTTCTTCTAGCTCAAGAGCCAGCATCCTAGGTTCATAAATGGATGCATAACCTTGTAGTACGATACGCATTGGTAAAATGAAGTCATCGTTAATGATCTCAGGTTCGAGCGGCGTGAACAGTTTGGTTCTAAATGTATAAAACGCGCCGTGAGAACCAATGGTTGAGCCAATCAACGACTCTTTGTATTTCACATTAGATTGGTACTGCCAGTAAGCTGCTTCACCTTGGTTTTGTGTCGCCATGATTTGATAAGTCGCATTGACTACACCGATATTCTCATTTTGATAGTGTTGGCTCGCTAGCAGTAAGGAATCACAAGAGACTAGGGCAGAAACATCACTAAGGACGGTAATCTCAGTGGTTATGTTTTTCATTTCAGAGTTGATCAGCGTCACTTTGCCACGATTGATTGCGTGGTCTCGAATGATAAATAAAGTGTCAGCACAGATCGCTTCTTGAATGGTGTTCTGTGCTATCTCTGCTGTGTTGTCGGTGCATCCATCACAAGCAATGACAATCGTTAATTTATCTCGCGGATAGTCAAGGCTTGCAAGGTTTCGGATCTTTTCTGCGATCCATTGTTCTTCGTTGTAGGCAGGTACAACGATTGTCATCGTAGGTAAGATGCAGTCGTTTTTGGATGCTTTGTAACAACGCTCTTTTACCGTTGCTTTCTTCGCTACCTTGCGCTGTTCACGACGTGTTGAAAGCCAGTTCAGAACAAGAGGGTAGCCAACGTGATGGTAGACAATTAATAGAGCAGACAAAACGAAGCCAGTGGTCCAAAGTAAATCAATCATAAGTTCTCTCCTTGAGCTAACATCGCGTAGCGGTTAACCATATTGCGGATATCGAAATGCTTAAGAATATGGGCTCTAGGCGAACGCGGTATTTCTGATAAATGCTGTGACAATGCATCCGCTAGAACGGGAACTTTATTTGGCTCAACCAATGCGCTTGTTTGTGGGCATAGCGTCTCTTTTACTGCTCCAACGTCACTGGCAATGCAAGGGACGCCGCAGGCTTGTGCTTCTAAGGTTGAAAGTGGAAAACCCTCTTGAAGTGAAGGTAGACAAAAGACATTTAAGCTTTGGTAAAAGTGCGGCATGTCACTAACCAAGCCCAAGAACGTTACTCTGTCTTCCAGTCCCAAAGTGCGTACCTGCGCTTCTAATAGCTCTCTTTGGCTGCCGCTTCCTGCAATAGCAAGGTGTGTATGTGTTGGTAGATGTGAGAAGGCTTTGATTAGGATCTCTTGCCCCTTAACGGCTTCTAAACGACCTGCTGTTCCGACAATGAACTTATCAGTGGGAAGCGAAAAGCGCTCACGGGCTTGGTTTTGATTACCATTGGTGAACTTTTCACAATCAATCCCATTATGAATGGTGCTGACTCGAAGATAGCCTAGCTTGTTGGTTATTTGGTCAGCGACAAACTCAGCGTCTGCAACAACTTGGGGGCGAAGACTCTTGAGTAATACTGTTTGTAATCTAGCTGCTTTTTGGTTGTTTAAGTGCCAAGCATCATGCTCCGTGTGGATTAAGGTTTTAATGTCTAGCAATCGTGTCGCAATCCCGCCATACAGCAAGGGACCGATATGGTGAGTATGAACGACATTTGCGTTGAGTCTTTTGAGTATATGTTTCAATGCTCGGAGTGTGGTTAGGCTAAAACCTGGCGCTTTATCGAGAAAGCAAAGTTGGTCTCGGTAATCCAACAACTTGCTCCAATGACGAAGTGCAACCGTTTTGTTCCCCTCAAGACTGACCACAAAAACGGAGTCTTCTGCTTTAGCAAAACGAAGCATCTCTAGTACCAGAGTTTCTAATCCGCCGGGGGCGAGATGTTGGACGACGTGTACAATCACATTGCGGTTCTTGGTTGATGTTCGAGTGTCTGAGTTTTCCATTCCTGAGTCCTCGATATATTTGTTTTTTTACATGTTGATTTGTGCACGCTATGTGCCAAAAATTAAAGTAATTAAAAACAACAAGTTAATGATTTGGACGTGCTGAACATCAAAATGAGAAAAGAATATTCTCATTTTGAAATTCAGAATTAGCGGATGAAAGAAATTCCCAGTTAATTGCTTGATTTAATGGGAATGGGGATGAGAAAGCACTCAACGAATGAGTGCCTTCACATGATGCTGAAATTTAAAATTCTGGCTAGAAGATTACTTTAGGGATAGTGGTAATCACGGGGACGCCCAGGTGTTTTTCAAGGGATTTTCGTGAGCGAATCGAGTTATCTGCCAGTTCCGCAATGGTTGCTAATCCGATGCCTAATCCAGCACCACCAATGAACCCTAAGATAACGAACATAAAAGCGGGTAAATTGGTTGGAATTGTGGGAGTGTAAGGCTCATCAATGACTTTCACGCGTTTATTTTCTTCAAATACACCCAAAGAACCGGTGAGTTGGGCCATTTCATAACGTTCAACCAGTTCTTCGTACAATTGGCGTTTGACTGTCACATCTCTTGCCAGTCGATTGATTTCAGTTGCGGTGCTACCAAATCGATTCGCATTGGTTTCTAACTCTTGAATCATGCTTTGCAGACTCGCTGTCTCTTCTTGAAGCGATTCATATCGACCGCGCATGATTTGCAATTGATGGAGCTGAGAAACAAGCAGAGGTTGCGCATCACCGATATTACTTACCGTTGCGGTGCTGGCGATATCCCAAAGCTGGTTACTGTTCATCTCAGGTTGTTTTGAGTTGATTAGAACGGCGCGCTCTTGTTCTAGGCGATTCAATTCTCGCAATTTACCTTGAACCATACTGTGCGCTTCAGTGTACTTGGCACGAAGTAGGGTTAGTTCACTGCGGATCTCGATGATTTGCTCTTCAATTTTACCAATCACTGGGTTGGTCTTAGAAAGTTGTTGGTCCAAGCTACCTAAGCTGCGTTTTACACCAGCCAGTTCCGCTTCTTTCTCTGCCAATGTCTGCTTTAGGCTCGCTAAACGAGTCAGGCTTTGTGCCTGCATCTCTGGTGTTGCGTGCGAATAGGCGTTTTTGTATTCGGCAAAGGCTTGCTCGGCTTTATCCAGTTCCTCACGACGTTTATCAATATGTATGGTAAGAAAGTGGCTTGAGTCTTTAATCGAAGATCGCTCTGGGGCAAGAAGTTGTTCTACAAAATGATCGCTGACGGAGCCAAGTATATCTTCCATACCTTCAGACTTACTGCTGGTTAACTGGATTTGAATGAAGTCTTTACCAAGCTGTTGCACCGTGAGGCGATTGGCAAGCTCTTTAATGATGGACTCTTGTTCTTTCGGTCCCATGGTGTCATCAATCAAGCCTTGTTCTTGAGCAACCGAATACAGCACATGACGGCTTTTCAATAGGGTACTTAACGCGCTCAAGCGATCTTTCAGCATGGTTGAGACGGCAAGATCTTCGAGGAAGGGATTCATCTTGGCTGTTTCTTGAATCAGCATACTAGTGTGTGCCACATATTTCGTTGGCATCATTTTACTGACGACAAAGCCTAAGATAGGCAATACCAACATAGGAATAACAATCAGATAGCGACGTCGCCATGCGCCATGCAGTAATAAGGTGATGTTGTCTCTTAAATCGTTCATAACGCCCTCACTAATCGCTCAACTTGACGTGCTCTTGATTGCCAACTTTGTTGTTGGATGATCGAGAGTGAACCCTCTGGTGGTGGGAGTAAGTGATTCAGGCTCGCACGAACATCATCCACATCCGCCACAACATGCAGCATGTGTTGGTAGGGCTTAAGTGCTGGGAAAGCCGTACTGATGACCGGTGTTCCTGTGGCGAGGTATTCCAATAGTTTAAGTGGATTACAGGCTTGAATCTGTGCGTTATCGACGAACGGTAGCCAGCTCACCTCCCAATGTTGTGAGTAGCTAGGTAAATCTTGATGTGCTCGCGGACCTAGGTAATGGATATTGTTTCGTTGTGGCAACGGGTTGTGAGGAAATTCATTTGGACCAATAAAGACCAAATCCCAATCCAGGGCTTGATCGGCGACTTGTTCTATTAAACGGTAATCCAACCATTCTGATAGGCTGCCGTAAAAACCCAGTACCTTACGACCATTGTTTGGCATATCTTGCGCTTTCGCCGTTGGCTCTGAAAACAAACTGAAGTCCACACCATGCGGTAGAGTCACGGTTTTCTCTTGCGGAAGCTCCGCGGCAAGCTTATCGCTGGCAGCCAAAATAAGGTCTGCGTTCTCAATCAAGTCAGCTTCATGTTCCAAAATGGTTCGATGATCGACACCCGCGAGTGCGCCAAAGTCATCACCACAGTAATAAACAATGCCTTTGGTACTCATTTCTCGACAAATATCCACAGCGGTAGGCAGTGACGTCCAAAAAACGGCATGTTGAAAGCCGAGCTCATTCAGTTTTTTGCTCAGTTGATGTTTCATCATTTTTGTCGCGATGTTACGTGCCCATTTAGATTTGGGAGCAGGGATCGTCAGCAAAGTGATGGTGTGGATGTTTGAGTCATCCTCTCGGCCGAAAGGCGTTTGAACCTTGTCTTGTTGTTTGAATGATCCAGTCAGTTTGGTGACGAGGCGTTTAGCGTCTTTTGGTGTGAACTTTGGTTGTCTTAAGCCGATCGAGTTGACCCAAAGAATACGATGGTTGTTCGCTAGGTGCTTTATCAGATGTTGAGTGGAAGATGGCAAGCCGCCGAAGTCTTCTCCAAATACTACGATATCTGTCATCGTTCTCTCCTTGAGCCAATTGATTCGTTGTTGTTACTCAAAGACGTATCATGATGCGTGCCAAGGGACTAAGTTCCATTAAAACAATAGGTTAGGTTATTTCTTGATTTGAGAGGGTGACGGTTTCTCATTTTGACAATCAGTTTGAACGATGCGATTTATCACTATGGTTAGCGCGGCAAGTATATAAATCGGCCAAGTAAATCCTTGGGTGAGAAAGGTTCCCGACACTATGGTGCCAATAAGTCCGCTCAATACGGCGTTTGCACCTACAGAAAGCGTGAAGTGGGACTTTTCAGTCAGAAGTGAGATTGAACTTAATGACGTTTTGACCAGAGAAACAATCAGAGTAATGAAAACCGCTAAACCAACAAAACCGGTTTCAGCCAGTACACCAAACCAAGTACTGTGCACCGCGTGGTTAATGCCATCCCAATGCGGGCTGTAGAAGAAGTAGTTGTAGTAGAAGTTCTCTAAACCAACGCCGGTTATCGGATTGTCGAGTGCCATTTTGAAAGCCGCTTCCCAAGCGTACAAACGTCCCATTGCAGAGGCATCAATACCGGCTTCTGCAGCACCCCCCGATGCTCGACCAGAGATCCCAGCAACAGCATAAAGAATCAAAGCCGCGACCAAACCTAGAAAGACAACCAATGCCTTACTCTTGATGTGTTTGAACGCGAAATAGGCGAAGACTGACAGTGCTCCCAATAAGCCACCGCGGCTTTGTGTCTCAAGGATCGACATAAACAGGATGATACAAGTGAGCAGTGCAAAACCTCGCAACCACATCGACGATCGTTTCTCGACCAATTGGCTCACCGTAAAGGCGAGGGGGAACATCAAAACCAGCGCTAAGTCATTGGGGTCACCTAATACCGAGCCAAACGAACGACCAATCGACACACGCGTTCCTTCGACAATATCAATACCGTTGGTGGCGTTATAAAGAGCAACGAGTCCGACCAACAACCCAGCAACGATAATTGCTTTTGACATTTGTGCGAGCTGTTTGGGTGTGGTGATAAGCCAAGTGATCGCCAGTGTCATCACAATGATCTTCCAATACGTATTCTTAAATACGGTAATCGCGATGTCGCGCGCAGAGGCGAACACAATACCGATGATGACTAACGCCCAAAAGATGAACAGCCACTTTAAAGAAGGGTGCCAAAAGACCGATAGCTGACGACTGATCAATAGATGAAAAGATAACGCGCCAAGTGCGCCTAAAGACAACAACAATGGGATTTTGAAGTTGTAGATAACGGGAAACGCTTCGTGTATTCGAAAGAAAGAGAAGATGACGAACAGAGTCACCAGCCAAAAGGTTTGGTTGAGGACAAACAAGATGGCAAGCGGAGCAAAACAAATTGCGACAATTAAAATTGGATGCGGCATCACTAACCACGCTAAAGCGATGACCACAGTAACGGTTGTCGCAGCGATGATTTGGGTTGGTCTCACATCCGTGGCATTCATAACGTCACTCTTTTCGCTTCCGTTCTTAACCTCATCATAAGATTATTGCGTGTTTCCTTAGACATGTATCGGAAGGCGATACCAGCAAACAGTGTGCATGTCAGAATGCAAATCACAATCGCACTTCCGATGGATTGAGTAGAGTAAAGCAGGAACAGTGCCACTCCTGAGATGATTTGTAATGCGACCATCAAACTTAGGTGGAAAGGAAGGTACATGCACTGTTGTCCAATCACGAACGTCATCGCCAGTTTGGTGAGTTGGGCATAGTAAAGCGCGATGAATACGCCATAGATACCAAGGGAAGAAAGCGAAAACAGAAGAGCAATTGCAACACCAGCGGCAACGACGTTAATTCCTAATAACCAACGAGTGCGACGTTTGTAAAGAATCGCGATGTTCAGCAGTTCACTCCATTCTTTTATCATGGCGATTGGTAGAAGGAATAATGTGTAAAGTGCAGCTTCTTGGTATGTTTCTGGTAAAAACTGGCTGATCATAATGAAGGCAAGAGTTGCGACCAACACCGTGAGTGCCGCAATATAAATCATACCGAAGTGAGAAATCCGAACGGCTTCTTTACCACGATTACGCTCCAGATACGCGAAGCGACGTGGCATCCACCACATACCGAATGGCTGAACCAAAATACACATGCCAATGGCAAATTTAACCGCAATTGCGTACACCCCAAGTGTTGCCAGTGAAGCATTAGCGCCGATGAACCAACGCTCAGCACCGTTCAAGCAAAACGCAACTAGCGCAGACATCATGACAGGGATACAGTAATGCAGGTGTTGTTTCGCGAGCGCTATGTCAGGCATGACGACTTTGTATTTATTGATAATGTGTAACCAGGTAAATTGGATTACGGCAGCAAGCAGACCACCAAGCAAGACAGAAATGACGTGTGGGTGAATCAATAAAGCGGCAACAATGAACACCACTTGAAGAACGGTGGCAGTCACCATCACGCTGAGAAGAGTTTTTGCTTTATCATCTTGCATGCGCAGCCAAGCAGTGCCGATACCAATCGCGCCTTCCAAGATAATTGCGAACATTAGCACGATAAATTCAAGCTGAGAAAATGGGCTAGGAATCGGGGCAGCTAAAATCGCAACCAGTAGAACCAAGCCAATCGTCGCCGCAATCCAAACGGAAAGCGAGTAGATCTGGTTGAGCATGGTCACTTTCTTCTTGCCGTCTTTCTCCACGCCGACAAAGCGGTATAGCGCTTCGTGCATTGCCATACTCGCAAGTAGCGCAGTAACGACACCAAAAGAGGTCAGTAACTCGAGTTGGCCCATTTGCTCTGGTGAGAGAAACTGAGGAAGCACTGGCAGCATAATTAAGCTGATGCTTTTGTTGATCACCAACGCAATGGCGAACAACGACATGTTGGTCATGGCTTTAGACATGGTCATATCCTTTGACGTTGTCACGCTTCTTTGCGTTTTGTTGTTCTTTGCTTGATGGATCTTTGCAAAGCTGCTGGGTAATAGAGAAGTAACAACGTTCCGCTGTATATAAGCGAGCAACGTGCAGTGCCTCTAACCCCATGGTCACTTTCAACCATGGCGATTCATTCAACAGGACAATTGCATTGTGCAGAGATGCGGCGTCTTTTGGTGTGTACTTGATGCAGTTTTTCCCGTGAGTTAGTACACGATCCCAGTAACTGTCATCATGAGGAATCACGACACACATACCAGCGGCTAACGCCTCTAAAATCGATAACCCAAATGGTTCGTTGTTACTGGTAGAAACAAACACACCACACTGTGCTCGTAGCTCGTCAAGGTTGTCTGGCGATTCGTGCCATTCAATGTTTGCCTGAGTGAAATTTGGCTGTGAGCATTCAACGCCTTCGATGTTGGGTTTGATGTAGCAAATGGTTGCATTTAGGTGGCATGAGTCGTCCAGTTTCATCGCATCGAGCAATAAATCCACATTTTTCCATTTCAATAGACTTGCGGCCCAAAATACGCGATTAGAAATTGGGTTTGCTTGCTTTGGTGAGCGCTTTGAAGAAAGACCATTGACGAATGATGCAGTATTTAGAGTTGTCCAGTAGCGTTCAACGGCTGGCTTAGGCATTTTTAGGTAAGCCATAAGAGCATCGATCATAGAGGCGCGCGTGTTTGCGAGATAATGAATGGCAGCCGCTTTTACTAAGCAGTAGCCAGATGAGCGAGACACGCCCACAGGGCCATGCACCATTTGTACGATAGGTTTGCGATTGAACAGACGAAGCAAGTACATGGGCATGTCGTTGTTTGGTGAAGACAAGCCCATAAACCAATCGAGTTTCGGTAGCTTGAGCGTCACCAGAATCAGTTGAACTAGGTAAAAGCAGTTCATCAGCCAATAAGCGATACCATGATGAGACGTGATTGGAGATCGCTTGATTTTCAATACTTGTACGCGAGGATTTGAGCTGAGTGTTGAAATCCAATGTTCTGGATTTGTCGTTGCGATATAGCTAATCACGTCACGTTGGTCACACTGTTTAATCAACTCGGCGTTGGCAATTTTCGAACCGCCTTGCATTGGGATAGCGTCAAACATCAATACACGTTTCATGGTCAGCCCCTTAGTTGATGTTTAACCAGCGCGAAATGGGTTTCATGCAGTGGGTGACGGGCATTGGTGTTGGTTCTCTCTGCAAGAGCTCATTGCGGTAAATATCTTCAATCGCTTTGACTGAGGCAGAAACCGTCAGATGCTGATTCGCGTGTTGATGCGCATTCTCCGCTAACTTATTGCGTAGTGGCGCACCTTGAATCATCTGCTGAATTGCATTTAACAGACTCGCCATACCGTGATTGGCGAACAATAAGGCACTGTGGTTGTGCTCAAACAATTCCGGGATGCCACCTGTTTTTGGTGCGATGATTGGTAGCTTTGCTAGTGCCGCCTCACCAAGAACAAGACCAAACGCCTCTTCGTAAGCGCCACTGATGAAGGCATCTACGTTACCTTTCATCCAGTCTCCGGCGTTATGTTGTTCACCAACAAAATGCACACGATCCTCCACACCCAAATCTATGGCTAACTGCTTCAATGCGACACGTTCTTCACCATCACCAACAATCACCAAATGTGGATTATGTTGATGGTAGTTGTGCATACGCATAGCTTGGATTAAGCGGTCAAAGCCTTTGCGTTTAATGAGAGAACCAACCGAAATAAAGGTGAACGCTTGCTGGGGAATACCCAGACGATCTTTAACATTGATGGGTGCAACGTGACTCTCCAATGACACACCGTTATGAACGACATGAAGGTGTTCTTCTGGGTAACCATCTTTGAGAATCTCGTGACCCACATCTTTACTCACGCAAATCAATTTTGGAGAAAGGTGCAGACCCAGTGAGAAGCGGTCACGCAAGGTGTAGTGGCAGTGTAGTTGCGTCACCAAAGGGATGTGGTTCATACGAGCGGCTAGGCACATCCATTGGCACGGACCACCACTGTTTACATGGACAAGGTCAATGTTGTGCTTTTCGATCAATGCCGTGCCTTGTTTGATCAAATCGTTCCAACCGCTGATGTCCCAGCGAGGCGTGTTCCAACCTCCAACAAGGCTGAAGTTTGAATGTTCCGCTTCGATGCCTAGAGATTGGCATTTCTCAATCAAAGGTTCGCAGTTTGACCAAACAATCGGTTGATACTGGTCGCGGCCAATGTTTGTGATGAGGTCAAGCAATACGACTTCGCTACCGCGAATCCAGTTATCACCATAATGAACGTAAAGAATGCGTTTTGGAGTAGTCATCGTCGTTACCTCGGTTAGCCAATCTGTTTGAATTAGCTATTGCAACCGAGATGCCAAAATATGCCATTAGTTTAACTATCTGTTTTTGAATGGAAAGTGATACATAGGTGAAAACTTAGCGCGAAACTTCTCAATTTGAGAATGGATATGCATCAAGTATGATTCTCAATTTGGTAGCGTTCAATCAGAATAGGAATGATGTTGCGGGAGGAATAGTGATCTTTGATGGTCTCAATCGCTTTGTGACGCATTGGGTATTGTTCGCTATGGCTCATTCCCAACCAGTGATTAAGTTTGTCAGTTAGTGCGGGAATATCATAAGCGAGGAAGCCATTGTGACCATCTTCGATGAGGTCAGGAAGGCGACCAACGTCAAGGCTGATCACAACGATACCTCGAGCCATCGCTTCTAACGCCGCCATTGGCAAACCTTCATAGCGTGATGAGATGACAAGAGCGCTGATATTGCACCAAACGGCATCCATGTCATTTTGATGACCGTGAAATATCACGTTGGCTGGTGCGTTTTCTATCAGTCTCGGCTTTTCTGGACCGTCACCATAAATAGAGAACTCAATATCAGGAATATGACGGGCAATATCAATGAAGCGGTCTACACCTTTTTCATGACTGAGGCGACCCACAAACGCGATTTGTTTATAACGACAATGCTGATTGGGAATCGATACAAAGTTGTTCAATAGCTCTGATTGAGATGGAATCTTACTTTGAATGGTTTGGCTAACGGCGAAGCAATGATCAGAAAGGCAAGCTGAGTATCGATCAAGCCAATCATAAAGCCAGACTCTACCTTTCGGTGTTTCTCCTGCATGAAATGTCGATATGAGGCGAGGGAAGGTTCGAGTAAATAACTTTGCGCTTCTGGCTAACAGTGCCGCTTTGTAACCATGGGTATGAATAACGCTGGGTTGATGCTCAGCCACTGCACCAGTAATTTGTTTTACTGGAATGGTTTTTGACCGTTCTGACTTTGGGCATAGGTGCCACAAATAACTCACTGGTATTTGAACTTGGTTTAATTTGTCGATAAGTGTTGGTGGTGGATCGTATTCCACCACCAACACAACTCGTACGTTAACATGAAAGGATTGCAACCCAGTGGCGAGTTCGACTACATGGCTTTCAATGCCACCGTAAATGCGGCTATCCAGCAGTATCCAAACTTCGCCAACGACAGGGATCTCAAGATTGTTCGAGATTAGCTTCATCCGCTTCCCACGCTTGTTTTTTGCGGTAGACCGTAGATGGGCTCAGTTCCAACATCACCGCCGCGTTAAGCACGTTACCATCACAATAAGCTATCGCATTTTGAATGGCTTCGCGTTCCACTTTCCACATAGGGCGGATCGTGCCATCGGCATTAAAGTATGGTGACGCTACTGGTGTGACAGAGGCTGAGGGCACCAGATTACTCTCCTCAGTAGCAACTGGCATGCTTTCTCGCTCCGAAGCACTCAAGTTAACAGTGCCTGCAGGTGGATTCTCTAAAGGAGAAAAAGATGAATCATTATAGCGTGCATCATGTTCTATTGTTGCGCTACGCTCTTTCGCCGGTTTGCGAGTCAGTTGAGCGGGCAAATGTGCGAGCGAAACTTTGTCTTCATTATTCAATACCACAATGTTACGAATGATGTTTTGCAGTTGGCGCACGTTGCCAGGCCAGTCGTAATGCTTAATCACATGTTGCGCTTCGCTGTCGATATTGTTGAACTTCTTCTTGTCCTGTTTGGCGTATGTGGTTAAGAAGTGTTTAGCCAGCGTGACAATGTCACTACCACGTTCACGAAGTGGGGGCATATCAATGGGGACAACGTGCACACGATAATATAAGTCTTCACGGAAACGACCTTCTTCCACTTCGGTTAATGGGTCTCGGTTGGTTGCGCAGATAATACGTACATCCACTTTCATTTCTCTAGTCGCACCAAGTGGTGTGTAGGTTCCGGTTTGTAGAAAACGCAGTAACTTTTTCTGCATTTCTAATTCCATCTCGCACAATTCGTCGAGGAACAGGGTACCGCCATGAGCAAGCGTTGCAGCACCTTTACGGTCTGTGGTTGCACCGGTAAATGCCCCTTTGACATGACCAAAGATTTCACTTTCCATTAGATCTCGGGGAATGGCACCGCAGTTGATGGCGATAAAGGGTTTGTCTCTGCGATCGCTCTGCTGATGAATAGCTTCAGCACACACTTCTTTACCTGTACCACTCTCACCGACGATGAATACGCTAGCAGAGGTAGGAGCCACGGCGTCAATGGTTTTGTATACCGCTTGCATTGGAAGGCTAGAGCCAATGAAGCCATGGTAGTTGTGACGATCGAAGGTTGATTGAATGTTCTCGACGAGATTTTCCAACTTCGCGCGTTTTAAATGTAAAGCAACGGAAGTTTTTAGGCGGTCTGCGTTGATGGGCTTCTCTAGAAAGTCTTCAGCACCTTTTTGGATTAGATTGACGGCAAGGTTAACACTGCCGTGTGCGGTTGCAATGATAACGGAAGTCGGGATCTCGTTTTCATTGATCCAATCCAATACGTCTTCGCCTGACATGTCAGGAAGCTTTAGATCGAGAATAATGAGCTGTGGTTTGCTGCGCTCAATAAATTGAATCGCCTCACGCCCCGTTTCTACATGGAAGATATCGTAAGGCTCATCCTTGACATACTGCTTATAAAGTATGGCTAGTGAAGTAGAGTCTTCTACCAGTAACACCCTTGGTCTCATAATCCTTTCCCAACTTTCTTCAATTTGTTGTTTTAATGCGTTAAGTCGGCTTGAGGTTCATGCAGTAATGATGAATTTGTTTTTCTTACCTCAAGCTGATGGCTTCTTTTCGATTCTCATTTTGAGAATCTTTATATTTAAGTATTAGCATATGCTGTGAGGATTGCAGAAAGTTCTATATTTTTTAGTCAATTAAATTACTTATTTTTACTTTCAGTCTTCGAAACCTTGTTCTTTTCTTTGGGTTAGCGCAATAAAAGACTGCTCTGCAAGCGCAGGTAATGACTGGCAAAGTTCAAATGCGCGTTTTATGTCGCCTTCGACACAGTGTTTTTCGATGGTACGAGCGTGACGCGATAGAGTCCGGTTTCCGAGGGCGAGTGCTGAGCTACCAAGCGTGTGGACTTCAAACTCCATAATTTCTTTGTCTTGCTCATTAAGCGCTTGCTGGATTTTTTCGACCCGCTCGCGTGATTCCTCAATGTAGTGATCGATTAACGTGGGCATGATTTCCGCACAGGTATCTTTGATCATTTGTTGAAGAATTAATTCGTCGACTAACTCTTGCTCCAACGTGGTGTCAGTTTGAGTATTCATGGTGCGCGCTCCCTATAGAGTAAATAATTCGCTGTTCTTTATTTGTTGAGATATTTTCGCTTTCAGCTTCTCTGGCAAAAAGCGCAGTTTCTTCACCTGACGAATCAGTTCGTCCTTTAAACCCGCGTTGTGCTTCATGTTGAGAACCGCACCTAAAAGGTTGGCATTACTTGCTTCTAACAGTGCTTTAGCTTGGTCTATTTGGCTTGTCGTTGTGGAGCCGTAACTGGCAACCAATACGCAAGTATCACAGACTCCTGCCACCACTTGAGCTGGGATATTACTGCGGTTCATACTCAATAGTGGTGAGGTATCTATGACCACTCGGTCGTATTGCTCAAGCCAAGCCTCTATTGCTTTTGTCAGCATGGCTGGGTCTCGGTAGGTGAGTTGGGTGCTTGCCATAGAAGGTACAGGCAGACCAACAAGTGTTTGATGATCTTCTTCACGAGCGATAAGTTGTCCGACACCCTCGGTCTCTTCATCAAATGCGTGCACAGTACGATAGGCTGGCTTAAACAGATTCAAATCGACATAAAGTGTTTTATGACCCGCTAAAATCAAACGTTCTGCCAATGCAGATGCGACCGACGTTACCCCGTCTTCAGATTGGCATGCAACTACACCGATAGATTTGTAGCCCTTGAGTTCACTTTGAAGGTAGATTTGCTCAATCTCAGCATGTGTTGCAGGAATAGTCATTACAGCGCTCCTATTAACACTATGGTGGTGGTGATTTGTAGCAAGTCACGCAAGCCAGCACGGGCTTTTTCAGCAAAACTTTCGTCTTTATGTGGAACGTAAATCGTGTCACCCGCACGAATTACAGGCAGGTCGTAAATATTGGCGGTTTTGCTGAATTCAACCAAGTTAAACACGCGTGCCTGACCTTGGCAGCAAGACATGTTCACCACACTGATCTTCTCAACGTAAGCGCTGTCACTTGGTCCACCAGCTTCAGCAAGCAGATCGAGAATGGTCATGTTGTCATTGAAGACATAACGACCTGGTGCGTGTACTTCTCCCAGTACCCGAACTGTGGACTCTTTAGAGCGATCTAGCCAGTTTTTGTCTTTTTCTGGAATGTAGATGGTATCGCCGGGGCGCACATCTGGCAGAATCGACTCATCACCAGTTTCAAAGTAAAGCGACAGGTTGAGTTTGCTTACTTTGGCATAACCCAAACCACGATGTGTCACTCGGATGTTGTGAATATCGGCGTCTTTGGTTGGACCATCTGCCGCAGAAAGAATATCTAAGAAATGCATTTCAGTCGTAAAGCGGTAACGACCCGGTGCGTTGATCTGACCAAACACGTAAATCGACGCATCAGAGCTTTGACTTACCCACTGTGATTTGTTGTCTGATGGATCGTCTGGTAATGCATGCACACGAACTACTGTGCCCGCGGATACACTTGGTAGCTTAGAATGTGGCGATCCTTGTAGAATGTATTTATCCAAATCAAACTTGGTCACTTTGCCGTTGTTAGAGATTTCAATCTTGCTGGTGTCCGCACGGCGAGTAGGGCCGCCCACATGGGCTATCAAATCGATTAAGTCCATTTCGTCTGACCATTCGATACGACCAGGACGAACCACTTCGCCCATCACGGCGACTGCGCGACTTGGTGCTACTTTCAGCCATGATTTTTCATTCATGTCCGTTTTCTCAGGGACAAAGATGGCATCACCCGGACCCACTGCGGGCACTCTCTGATTCGACAACCCTTCGGTATGAGCTGTTAAGTCGAAATTGATTACGCCGCCATCGGCTTTGATGACGCGGATTTGGCGAGATTCAGCAAAACGTGTTGGACCACCTGCGTTAGCAAGGATGTCCATGAAACTCGCGCCTTTTTTGCCTTCGTAGGCACCAGGATGAGCTACTTCACCCATTACGTAAACCACGTTCGCACCGGCTTTGATCTCTTCTTCCTGTTTTGGCACAAAGATGGTCGCACCCGGTAGGATCTCCGGCAACAAGCTTTGGTCACCTGTATCTAGGTAGCGCTTAAGGTTAAACATAATAGGCGTGTTGTTGGTAATAACACGGATTTGCTCAACACTGGCATAACGAGTCACGCCGCCGGCGCGCATGACCACATCAACAAGGGTCGTGTTAGGTTTGTAGGTAAACGAGCCCGGTGCGTTTACTTCACCGAAGACTTTAATCGCACGAGCAGAATCAGCGCTGTCACCTGAGTTTGCCAGTTTCGCAGCATCGAATTCTTGTTCGATATTACCAACCAAAGGTGAGGCAGGGACGAAGAGCACGTCTAATGATTCTAGGGCTGGTAGTTTTGAATCGTCCCCCGTGTCGAGAAAGCGTTTGTAGTTGAACTCAATGCTCTTGTTACCACGTTTTACGATGATTTTATCAAGTTGAGCACCGGCACGTAGACCGCCAGCTTCATAGAGGAACATCTGAATATTTGAGCCCGATGGAAGCGTGTATTCGCCCGGCTTAACCACGTAGCCTTGTACTGAAATCAGAAGCTGTTGCTGTTTGATGAACACGCGTGCGTTGCTTACATCGCGGAATACAGTTTTAAGGTTGTCGGTGATGACGTTCTGAAGTTGAGTCTCGTTGTAACCCGCAACAAAAACGGGACCGATTTCTGGCAGATTAATGCGGCCACGTTTATCTACTTGAAAGCCTTTGTTCAGCGATGCTTCGCCTGGAAGGTTAATTTGCACCAAGTCACCGACTTTAACCACATCATCTTCCGCTGCCCACGTTGTATTAAAGGTGATCAAACACAACATTAGTAGGGTGGTGATGGCTTTGAGGATCCTCATAGTGTGCCTCCCATCTCTGCGCTTGTGTCAAATTTAGCGTTTAGAACTTCAATACTCACGCGACGATTCGTCAAACGAACTGCAGGAGTTTGTCCTTCGTAAAGGGGGAGTGTTTCTCCCACAGATTTGGTTTGCACACGATCTGAGGTGATTCCGAAGACGTTGAGGTAGCGTTTCACTTGCTCTGCTCGGGCTTGTGCCAACTTTTGGTTGTATTCTGGTGTGCCTGTTGCGTCTGCGTGTCCGGTTACAACCAATGACAAAGAAGGGTGATCGCGGAGAATATACGCCGCTTCAGCAAGATGCCCCATGTATTTAGGGTTGATTTCCGCGGAGTCTACAGCAAATTGATTGTCTACGTTCAGTAAGTCATAGATGTCAGCAACGATATTGAGATCACTACGTAGCGCTTCGATATCTTGTGGCGGTTTACACGTGGTTTGTGACAGAACGTAATCGAGTTGTTGCTCAAGCTGATTTAGGCGACGGCGTTGAATCACGATGTCATTGGCGGCATCAAGAAGCAATCCTCCTTCCAATTCACGTGCGATGCGGTTTTGTTTTTCAAGCGCCTGTACCACGGCTGCAGGAAAACACCAGCGCGCGCCCTCCTGGATTAACGCGTCCAAATGCAGCTTGGTTAGTTGCCAATCAAAACGTAAACCGTGCTCAGGTCCAAGAGGCTCGTCTGGCATTACTGGTGAAAACTGATAATTCTCGATAGAAATATCTTGGTAGCTTTCCGCCATGCCACCCTGACCGTGATCGGGGTAGTTGAACGTCGAGCAACCAAACATGCCGACAACGAGACCGCACAACACGCTTTGTCGTATAAGTTTCACCATGCCAACCTCCGTATTAACCGGTATTTTTATTAATGACCTTTAGAATTGACCGGGATAGCGTGATTGATACGCAACAGGCTCATGATTTCTAATGGTTGTCCCGATACATTTTCAATACACATACTGCGTTCACGTTCAACTAGGCGCTTATATAAATAAACAATGGCACCAATCCCTGAAGAATCAAGAAATTGGACGTGTTGCAGGTTGATTTCCACTTCCTTGTGATCGTCACAGTGGATCACTTCATCGATTTGGTGCTGGGCTTGACGACAACCTTTGGCGTCGAGGTCACCGAAAAACTCAACCATCAATGTATTGGGTGCAGTTTCTTGTTTGCGCAGTTCCATGTTCCATTCTCCGTTCTCATTATGTCCTGATTTGAATAGAGCAGAGAATGTGCCAATAAAAAATATCAATATAAACAGTTGGTTAATCGAGGTACTGAGACGCTCTTATTTTGAGAATGGCTTTCTTCTCATTTTGAGAGTCAAAAAAGACAAAGGCGGCAAGCATTTGAAAGTGCCAAATCTGTCTGATCTTTATGTGTTAGATTGCACTTAATTACTTATTGGTGTTGCTCTTGATCGTAGATTGGTAAATGTAAGTTGGGTATTTGAGCTTAGTACGGTTCAATAGAGATGCTTTTTTGTACAAGGTTCCCACATGCCATTAAGAATGACATTGATTGCCCTCGCTGTAATTGCTTCCGCCCAGCCTCATGCTGATCCAAATTTACAACCACCTGTTTCACTCGCTGATTCCTACCAAGATGGAATTGATGTTTCCCAATATTGGTATAGTGAAAAGCTCGATGGCATTCGTGCTTACTGGACGGGACAACATTTAGTGACACGAAATGGAAATCGTATTTACGCGCCTGATTGGTTTATTCGCGTCTTGCCTGATTATCCCTTAGATGGGGAGTTATGGGCCGGGCGGGGCAACTTCCACCTTGTTCAACAAACCGTGTTAGATAAAACCCCAATTGAAAGTGCATGGCAGCGTATCGACTTTATGTTGTTTGATATGCCTTATTCGGCGGGTGACTACAGGAAGCGTTACTACAACATTCAAGATTTGGTATTTGCCATCGACGCACCTCATATTAAGTATGTTGAGCATCGTGCGATTCAAGATGAGAAACATTTGTTCGAACAACTTGACCAAATTTCGCAATCTGATGGTGAAGGTGTGATGTTGAGAAAGGTATCAAGCCGTTATCAGGCGGGAAGAGGCAGTGATTTACTCAAGCTTAAACGCTTTGAGGATGCTGAAGCGACGGTCATCGGTTATAAGCCAGGAACAGGGCGATTGTTAGGGATGATGGGGGCGGTACTGGTAAGGTTAGCTGACGGCACAGAGTTTTACATTGGCAGCGGTTTTACTGATGACGTGAGGAAGTCCCCGCCAAGAATTGGGGCAACGATTACTTTCCGATACAACGGTTATACGCATAACGGTAAGCCAAGATTCGCGCGATTCTTAAGAGAGCGAGTGCCTCATTGATGATGCTCTATTGGCTTCCAACTTGAACACCACATCTTTTGAACAAACTTTTCCAGAATTGCACGTGATCCATGGTCTGAAGTCTGAACTGCTCATGTGCATTTTCAATTCCGTAACTCGCACCGTGCGCCGCCATTCTCTGTTCGACTAAGTTGATTCCACCATCAAGTTGCTGATAGGTACTATCGACAAACGCCATGTATGGTTGAACTTCGGCGATATAAATGGACTGAAAGACGTTCCTCAAATAACGAAATTGCGTGGTATCACGATTCTCACCACAAATAATTTTGTTTTGGTTTGCTTTAAGCATTTGCGTGGTTTGTTCTAGCCACTGGGTCGCATCAATGAGTGTGTAATAGAGTCGACCAACAAGGCGTGTTTTTTCAATCTCTTCTTGATAATTCACTATGGTTACGTCGGGTAAGCGCGAAAGGGTGCGATAAGGTGTTTGATACATCTCGTCCAGCGCAAGGAAAGCGTCTCGCACATGGGCAACTTGGTCTTTACTGCCCAACGGTAACCATTCAGAGCCAGTAAGTTGTTTGCGCATCGCATCGCTGGTAAGCAGCATATTGTCGAGGTGTATTGTTAGATGATGCCATTTCTGATCGTACAAGCCGTTAAGCTTTGCACTTTCTTCATCACTTAGAGGGTAATCACTCAAACAGCCATTCAACGTTCTAAGCAAACTCGTTTGGTAATCGAAGTCATAAAAAGCATCTTGGACCTTACCCAGTTGCGAGTTCTTTTCTGCGAGCAAGTTAAACAGACCACATTGGCGTAATTGGTAGCTTTCTAGCAAACCAAGTGATAGGCGGGGGAGCTCTTGGAATAGCTCTCTTTTATCAGGAATGGTAACGGCAGGAGAGGCTTCTAGTTGAGATTCTGATACATCTAACACATTCGCCAGGCGTTGATTGTATTTTTCGAATACAGCTTTCTCTGGGTTAAACCATTCGTTACACCCACCGAGTAAGGTTGTCGTTAGCAAAAGCACCGTAGCAACAAGTGAACTTCTCACAGCATTTCCTTTTTAATCACTCAGATAAGTATACTTTGTGACTCGCGGGAGAGATCAAAAAAGCCAGCGAGTGCTGGCTTTAATGTTTGGGGCGTTGAAGTCCGAATTATTGCTGAGAGAAGTTCAGTTGTACTTCTGGATCTTGGCGGTGCATCCAACGTAGACGAATACCTAATAGGAACGCCGCTGAAGAAAGACCAATGATAAAGCCTAACCAGAAGCCTTGAGCTCCCATTGGTTCCACAATCCAATCTGTACGTCCGAGCACATAGCCGATTGGCAAACCAAGCAACCAGTATGCGATAAAGGTACGATTGAAGATAGCACGCATGTCTTTGTAGCCGCGCAGAGCACCGGCCGCTATCACTTGCACCGCATCTGTACATTGGTAGATTGCTGCAAACAGCAATAGCACCATCGCCAATTCAATTACCTCTGGGTTATTGGTGTAAAGCAGGGCAATTTGTTCACGGAAGATGACAGTTAGAATCGCTGTCATCATCGCAAGCGCAAGACCCACCATGACACCTACGCGAGAGGCAACACGAGCACCATCGACGTTTTCTTCACCCAAACGGTGACCAACGCGAATACTTACTGCCGCACCCACGCTCATTGGTAACATAAATACCAGCGAAGAGAAGTTAATTGCGACTTGGTGCGCGGCAACAATGATCGAACCTAGTGGCGAGACTAAAAGTGCAACCACAGCAAACAGGGTAACTTCAAAGAATAACGCCGCAGCAACCGGAAAACCCAGTTTGAACAAGCGAATCTGTGCTTTTAGTTGAGGCTTATGGAACTCACCAAACAGGTTGATGCTTTTTAGTCGAGCAGACGTCGTCACGTATAGAAGCAGCAAGCCAAACATAACCCAGTACACAATTGCCGTAGCAACACCACAGCCCACGCCGCCAAGTGCCGGCGCTCCGAATTTACCGTAAACGAAAATCCAGTTCAGTGGGATATTCAGCATCAAGCCAATAAAACCAATCACCATCGCTGGCTTGGTCAGAGACATACCGTCAGTAAAGCTACGCAAGGTTTGGAACAACAAGAATGCAGGTACAGCGAAGATCACGGCATGAATGTAACCCACCGTCTTTTCTGTCATAGCGGCTTCAACGTCCATAAACCCAAGAATGAACTGCGTTTGGAATAGTACGCCGATAATAGGAATACTGATAAGCAACGCAAGGACAATGCCTTGTTGGATCTCAAATGGGATTTTAACGCGTCGACCAGAGCCGTTCAGCTGAGCGACTACTGGTACAAGCGCCATTAATAAGCCCACACCAAACAGAATTGATGGAAGCCAAATACTTGCTGCCACAGATACCGCCGCCATGTCGGTCGCGCTGACGCCACCAGCCATTACGGTATCCACAAAGCCCATGCCTGTTTGCGCGACAGAAGCGATCAACACAGGGGTTGCTAATTTGATAAGACTCGATGCTTCTTCTTTATAGCGATGCACGAAATACTCCAGAGCGGAACAATATGTTGTAAAAGAAATTATTTGAAAAGATAGAGAGCGCTTGAGGACAAAAGACGTGATGAACTGATCTGATGGTTGATTTTAGTCACTATAAGGTGAAAAAATGCCTCGAAGGAACTCCGCGCAGATGATAAACAATTGTATGCTCAGATACCATACCCACAAGATGTGGATTTTTGGTTAATTGATAGACGATTATAAAAATCATCTGCGGACGTTTGTCTTGGCTATCAGTCGCTTCTAAAAAATAGGTAAAAAGTATGTTTACAGGAATCGTTCAGGGTACGGCTAAAGTCGTTCATATCGACAAGAAAGATCGTTTTCAAACTCACGTTGTTGAACTTGAAGGCGCGCTAAGTGAAGGTCTTGAAATTGGTGCCTCTGTTGCGCACAACGGTTGTTGCCTTACAGTAACGAAAATTGAAGGATCGCAAATCAGCTTTGACCTAATGCAAGCGACGCTAGCGCTGACCAACCTTGGCGAATTGACAGCAGGCGATAGTGTGAATATTGAGCGCGCTGCTAAGTTTGGTGATGAGATCGGCGGTCATAGCATGTCAGGGCACATTAGCTTAATGGCAGAAATCGCTGAAGTGATTGAAACACCAAACAACCGCACGATTTGGTTTACGCTACCACAAGAATCAATGAAATACGTACTTGCGAAAGGGTACATTGGTTTAGACGGATGTTCGCTCACGATTGGTGAAGTCGAAGATAATCGTTTCTCCGTTCATTTAATTCCAGAAACGTTAGAGAGAACCCTATTCGGGCGTCGCCAAGTCGGTGAAAAGATCAACGTAGAATTTGACCCACAAACACAAGCGATTGTTGATACGGTCGAGCGTGTATTAGCAGCGAAGCAGCTTTAAGTCTGTAAGAAATAGCGAGCTTGGTTTATCGAGGTAGTCAAAATAAACGGACATAAATAACAAAGGAGCACTTGCGGCTCCTTTTCATATTTCTATTGGGGGGGATTTGCGTAATTACTCGTAATTGTCGTCGATGAACAATTCAACTTTCTGCTGCAATTCATCAACTTTCATGTTGAGGTGAATGGCATGACAACAAGCCGGACAGTCATCATAGAACTCTTGGTTACCGTTACTTGCATCGAGGGTGATGCCGATTGAGTGCCCACAATGGGGACATTTCACATGTCTTTCAGTGTAATTTTGCATACATAAACTCCTAGTATTGCAGGGCTTTTAATACTTTGTTGTTTAGAAAATACAGCCCTTAGTTACTCGCTTGCCTCTTAGGGTTAGAGATACAACGTAAGCCGAGTTACTTAGAATATTAGGCGCTATGGTTGCTAATTGAGTCGAAATAAGTACAAAAGTTGACCCCAAACCCAACGTTGGACTTGAGGTCATTATCTAGGGTGATATGCGTCGAAAATTTACACTCAGTAATGATCTTTCCCTTCCAAATCAATAGGAAATTATCTTCTTAATTATCGATTGCGCTTGCTCAAGATAATGCCCGCCGAATAGGTTGCAATGATTCAAGATGTGATAAAGATTGTAAATGTCTTTGCGTTCTTGATAGCCGAACGGAAGTGGCGCAACTGATTCATATCCTTGATAAAATTCAGGTTGAAAACCCCCAAATAGCTCGGTCATAGCAAGGTCACATTCTCGATCTCCCCAATAACAAGAAGGGTCATAACAAATAGGACCAGCGGGTGTGAGCGCCACATTGCCGTTCCATAGATCACCATGCAGTAGGGAAGGTTGTGGGGAGTGATTAGCGAGAAGCTGTTTCACGACGTCAATAAAGTCATCGATGTCTACCAGAGAAACGCCTTTCTCTTTAAGCAGTTGTAACTGCCACCCGATGCGTTGCTCCGCGAAAAATACTGACCACTTTTTATGCCATTGGTTTGGCTGAAGTGTAGAGCCTATATAGTTGTCTGTATCGAAGCCAAATTCTTTCTGTTCACCCCATAAATGCAGGCGCGCTAATTGTTCACCAAATTTAAAGCTGTTATCGCTATCTTCAAGCGTTTTAGTGGGAAGGAAATTGAGGATGATAAAACTGTGCGTTTTGGTTTTACCGACCAAAACGACTTCTGGGACAAATAGAGTAGAGGTTTCGCGCAATAGGTGAAGGCTTTCTGCTTCTACTTCAAAATTGGCTAAGAAATCCCGATCATTAATTTTGACGAAATAGCGCTGCTCTCCGTCATTGATCATATAGCTTTCACTGATGTCTCCACCGGAAAGTTTTACCTTCTCGGTGATCTGATATTCGAACATCAAGGTATCAGAAAGCTGTTGCGATATTGCTTGCCACATACAAAACCTCGCTTATCTATTTGACCAACAATAGTTTAGGATAAACGGCGGAACATTGACGCGCAGTTAAGCAAACTTCGACAATAATTCTTCCGCATATAGTAGAAAATGTTTATAAGTGTGAATCACGTCGCCTATAACCCTATGATTTATCGGCTTAACATATGGAGCTAAAACAGCACAGCTAGTATTATTATTTTTTTGACTTTAGTTCCATTGGTGGCATGAAAATACTGATTTGTGATGACTCGGCGGTCGCACGAAAGTTGATTACCCGCTCCATCGTACAAGATACATCATTGCACCTACTCGAAGCCCAAGATGGTCACGAGGCATTGAAAATCCTAGCGGAACAAAATATTGACGTTTTGTTCCTCGATTTGACCATGCCAGTCATGGATGGCTTCGAAGTACTAGAGTCCCTGCCTGTTAGTCAATACCAAACCAAAATTGTCATCATTTCGGGTGATGTTCAGCAAGAGGCTAAACAACGCTGCTTAGATCTTGGGGCGATGGATTTCATTGCTAAACCATTATCCGAAGAACAGGTTATTCCTCTCTATGAAACGCTCGGTCTTCATTATGCCGTTAGTGCTCACACTGAAATTGAACCTCAACATACGTTAGAAGTTACGCCGTTAGCAAAGTTCCGTGAAGTTGCCAATATTGCATTAGGTAAGGGCGCTGCAATTATGGCGGACCATCTACGTGAGTTTATTCAATTGCCGGTCCCTCACGTTGGTCCATTGTCTTACGGTGAATTACATATGACGCTGGTGGATGTGATTGGGCGAGACAGCTCAGTTGCGGTGGCACAAAGGTTCGTAGGGGGAGGTATACACGGAGAGGCGTTGGTTTGTCTGCGTGGTAAAGATATCAACCAAATCGGCGAACGACTCGGATACTTACTTGAATTCACGCCACACAACGAAATCATCCTTAATGTGTCGAACTTACTGGTGTCTTCATTCCTAACTTCTCTTGGGAGCCAGTTAGACAAGCAGTTTTCGTTACGCCAACCAGGAATCATCGAGAACATTACCCCTTACAGCGAAGAGAAAAACGAATCTGGTGAACTCTTTACCATTGAATACACCTACATGGCAGAATCACTCGATTTTGAGTGTGAAGTTCTGTTTTTGATAGATAAATCATCCGTAGACATCATCTATGACATCATGGAGCTAATCTAATGTCCGAAATCACGCTGGACATAGCAGACTTTCACTGGGTTACCCAAATTCTGGATACCATGGACTCTGGGCTTATTGTCCTCGACCAAGACTATAAAGTCTGCGTTTGGAACAGCTTTATGCAGTCGTACAGTGGTATTTTGTCGCAAAACATTCTTGGAGAGTGTTTATTTGACCATTTTGAAGATCTTCCGAGAAGGTGGTTAGAGACAAAACTCAAGACATCAGCAGATTTAGAAACACGTTCATTTTCTAGCTGGGAAAACCGACCATACCTTTTCAAGTTCAACAACTTTTCTCCGGTTTCTAACAGCAGCAACTTGATGTTCCAAGACATTGTGATTACGCCATTGCGCTCGTTGTCAGGTGAAATTAGCCATATTGCAATTCAGATTAATGATGTTTCAGAAACGGCGCGTAACCGTATCCATTTGAGAGAAACTAACCAACACTTATCGGAAATCAGCCGTAAAGATGGTCTCACTGGTCTATTTAATCGGGCTTTTTGGGAACAATCTCTGAAGGACGAATTTGCGCAACTTAAAGTGATTGAAGGGGCGAGCTCGTTAGTGATCTTTGATATCGACCATTTTAAAAAGGTCAACGATACCTATGGACACCACACGGGGGACGAAGTGATTCGTCGTACCTCAAGCTTGTTACGTAAAACGGCACGTAGCAGCGATGTATGTGGTCGTTTTGGTGGTGAAGAGTTTACGGTTTTGCTGCCACACACCAATCAAGAGCAAGCTTGTTACTTTGCAGAACGTTTAAGAAAGCGAATTGAACAAGAAATCGTGAAAGTTGAAGACTTTTTGATTAACTACACGATCAGTATCGGCGTTTGCGAGTATAAATCGTATTTCGAAAGCCACACACAATGGCTTAAGAGTGCCGATGCTGCGTTATATCGCGCTAAAGAAAATGGTCGAAACCAAACTTGTAGTCATGAAGACGACTAGGGGATACTAGGGATTGTTGAACTTTTGTAGTTAAATTTTATTCGAGATAAAGGCGTTTTAATCGCGACGAGAGGCTTGTCGCCTAGTCATTTTAAGTAAATGCCTCTGCCTTGTATAAATAACTCACAAACTGCTGAAAGCATCAGCTCGAAAGGTGAACAGCACCGAACTCAATTGGTTGAAAACCATCCAGTTAGTGCGTCAACTCTCATTAATATGAAATAAGTTAATGAAATTTTCTCGGCATGTCTTACTATTGAAACTATTTCGCTTTCAGCTTCGAAGGCTTGCATTAAACGGAGAAAAACAGTGGTTGTAGAAACCGATGGATATCTCGCTCTAATTGAGCACTTGTCACTTAACTTAGATATTTTCACGTCTGAAATCGGTGACACAGGATCAGAAAGCATTGAAGATGTTGTGACTGACATGGTTGCATCGAACATCATGGCGATATTCGAGCAAAACCCAGAGTTGCATTCAAGCGTGCGTTTTAAGTTGCTAAAAGAGGCAGATGCGGTCGTTGAAGATTTGGGTGAAGTACTTGCGGGTGTATGGTCAAAGAAAGCGACAAATGAGCAGATTGCCTTTTTGGATGAGTACATCGCATTAGTTAAAAACCTGTTTGATACCGCGGTAGCGACCTACGACTGATTTTCTTCTTGCGTCATTCAAATTCAAGAAGAGTTACATTGTAACTCTTCTTACTTGCCAAAATTTCGATGCCCAATATGGGTTGTCGATTCTCGAAATGATCACGCCTTTTGAAGTAGAAGCGTGCATGAACTGTTTGTTCCCAAGATAAATGCCCACGTGGTATGTGCTTCGTTTGGTTTTGAAAAATACCAAATCACCTTGTTGGGCGTCCGACCAACTCATTTCAACACCTTGTTTAGACTGTTGGCGGGTAGTACGCGGCAGCGACATTTTGTATGCCTCAACAAACGCTTTTTGAACAAAAGCCGAACAGTCGATGCCTGACTTTTTAGTTCCACCTAGTCGATAAGGCGTGCCTTCCCACTCATTATAGAATTGGTACAAATCCTGATTGTCGGACAACAGCTGATTGACGGACAGGGAGGCGTTGACTTGTGTTTCTGGATCTGGACCTGACGAGCACGCACTGAGTAGCACACTGATTATTAAAGGAAAAAATAAATGACGAACCTTGCTCACTGGTCATCTCCATGACTTAAAACTGAAATATTAGCGTCATAATCAACACCTAGTATGGGCTGAAAATCACGTTTTTGTCTCACTTATGTGACGAAAAAGCGGACACGTTGATTCAAACTCAGGAAAGAACATCCATTGATTATGACAAAGCGCAAACGTTTACGCCTTTCTTTTTCACTGATTCAAACTATCAGTGCAACATTTCTAACTATCATCGCACTTGTTATAGCCCTTTCTGTCTCAAGTTTCAAAGGAGTGGAGCAGGTGGGTGACCAATTTAATGCCTTGTCTCAAAAAGCGTTACCAATGGCAATGGCAAACGCGACACTCACAAGGAACGTGTTGGAACAGGTGAAACTGCTTAATTATGGAATGCAAATAACCGATCCTAATGAACTTCCTTTGATTACATCTCAAATCGAAGAACTGGCAAGTCAAAGCGACGACCTAATCGAGCAAACGTCCGGCGTTGCTGATCATCTCTCCAGTATGCTCCAAGGAAATGTCGCAGAACTCCATCAAATCACCAACTCCATTTTATCCAAACAGTCTGCGGTGATTCAGATGCAAAGTGACATTAACTCGGCTGTTGGCGGGTTTCGTTACGGTCTTAGTTCGATTGGACCTGAGATGAATCGCATCAGTTCATTTCTTAGTAACGAAAATCCTGAATCGAGTGATGCAGCAAATCGTTTTATCGCCTCTGCAAGTTCAATGGAAAGCACTTTTTTGGTCATGATGATGCAAACTGAGCTAGGAAAAGCTGAGCGAGAATTCAAGGAGATGCGCAATCGCATCGCTGGCATCAATCTCGCTTTTGATGATTTCAAAGAATGGCATCCAGAAGTTAATGAGTTTGCTAGTCTCATTGCGCCTTATGAAATGGTACAGGCGGGCTTCAAGGACGATGGTGTACTCCGTTTAATATTGGCAAAGTTGGAAAGGAGTGAGCAGCAAAAAGCTGAGTTTCAACGTGCCTCTCAGCTTTCAAATGAAACCATGTATTTACTCGATCAAGTGTCTGATGCGGCCTCCGCTTTGATCAAAGAACGTGAAACCGTGGTCCAGAAAACAATTAAAAACGTTATTTTTATGGTGGTTACTGCCGCTGGTGTTATCTCTCTGGTCATCCTCGTAACGTGGTTTGGTCTAAGAACGTGGATTAATCGAGGTCTTAGAAATATTCTGAATCGCTTGTCGGCATTAACAGAGCATGACTTTCGCGACAAAGCTCAAGAGGTAGGTCCGTTTGAACTCAAAGAAGTCGCACGCAAGCTCAATCTTGTCATCGCCTCAACGCACGACTCTATTTCTACCGTGACTCGTAATTGCGATATCTTGTACCAAACTGCAGAAATCAGCCACGGTGCTGCTGAGCAAACAAATCAAAGCTTAACCACGCAAAATGAAGCGTTAATGAGCATGGTGACGACGATCACTCAGTTAGAAGCGTCGATTCGGGAGATTGCATCGGTCACTAATGCTTCGTCTGAAGATTCGTATTTAGCGACGGAGCATACAGTGAAAGGTGTGAGTGTTGTGGAACAAAATCGCCTGCGTTTGGAATCACTAGAGAGCTCTCTCAACACAAACGAACAATCTATGATGGAACTCGATCTGCGCGTAAAACATATTCGTGAAATGGTTGACATGATCAGTGGCATTGCTGACAACACTAACTTACTTGCGTTGAACGCAGCGATTGAAGCAGCGCGTGCAGGAGAGCAAGGAAGAGGCTTTGCGGTCGTTGCCGATGAGGTTCGTAAGCTCGCCAGTGATACCTCGCAGCAAACCACCAATATTCGTGAAATGATGAATGAGTTAGTTATCGCAGCGGATCGTTCTCGGAAGGCTGTGAATGATTCACGTGAGGAAATGTCTTCTGCGTTACAGTCAAGTCATCAAGTGAAATCTACCTTTACTGAAATTAATGAAGCGGTTCAGCTTATCCAGCAACGTGTCGACCAAATTTCTGTTGCGACAGAAGAGCAAGAACGCGCTACCGCTGAAGTTTCTCAAGCTATCTCACACCTTTCTGAGCAAGGTGAACATACCAAACTTCAGTTGGAAGCCATGGTTGAGAGCTCGGAACAAGTCGCAGACATCGCAGGGCATCAACAAACGATGCTGCATAAATACGAACTGCATCAAGCGCCTTAAAGCGAGAAATGTCACTCCAAACGAACTTCCTGCATACCCAAGTCATCTCGAGATGCTAGGTTCAGCGAGAATGGCTTGGTTTGTAGACGCGGCGGCGATTTAAAGATCTAGTCATTCTAAATCAAGAATAGGTAACAAAGTATACAATCCAAGGCCCTTATATTTGCAAAGAGTGCCCTTTGGGAGCGTGTCATTGACCCGATTGCTGCGTCAAACAACTTGGAAAGAGCTGGCTATTACACTGCGTTGTTTTCCTTAC
>NZ_JAKRGG010000043.1:0-42427 GCF_022347645.1 Vibrio sp. MMH1-50 | reverse complement strand
CTCTTTGCAAATAGTAAGGGCCTTGGCTTGTATACTTTGTTGCCGATTCTTGATTTAGAATGACTAGATCTTTAAATCGCCGCCGCGTCTACAAACCAAATCAGTCTCGCTGAACCTAGCATATCGAGGTTACTTGGGTATATTAAACGAAAAGAGGCAGCATTCAGCTACCTCTCTTTCTATTCCCAGTAATGCCGTTTTGGTTGCGCTACACTAACTCACCCGCGCCTTGCACCGAGCGTTCACTGTTCTCAACAAGGAAGACTGTGGCAGTTTGTTTAAGTGCTTCCCATTCTCCGTCTTCAACAAAGATACCCTCTTCCCACGACGTTTTCTGTGCACGATTCAGTTCATCTCCATCAATATGAATTGCGTAACCTTGTGAACTTGCTTCGATATCAAAATCCGTTACGGCAAGCTCTATCGTCATACTGTGATAATCGGTACTGTTGTCTTCAATCTGATCAGAAAAGAATACCTCTGGTGCAATCCGCCCACGGTTTAACACATACAAGGTTCGCTTTGGGCTAGTGCCATTAACCCACTGAGCACGGCATGCAATGCCTTTGGCAGATAGCCTAACTAGCTCACTAAATGCTAGCCAACGATTGTGGCATTGTTTCAGTGTGATCGTAACGCTCTTGCTGCTGACCATTTTCTCAAGCGCAAAATCCAACACCGCAGGTAAATGACAGGCAATACTGCCATTGTGTAGCTCGACTTCGATATGAGAGTCGGTGTTACTCGTAATGCTAACCGCACAATCTGAATCTAAGTTGAGAAACAGGCTGGCGTTGTTGAAGTGACGCACGCCGTGCAAACCCACCATTTGCAGATCCGCAACCATATTGGCAATCACATCGGCTTCACCGCAATGACGGCGCATACCAAGAAAAGCTTTGTTTACTGCTGCTACCAGCTCGTTATGCGAAACGATCATAATGCAAAACCTCCAGTGATTTTTTGATTGTCGCTTTGCGCGATTTCTTCACGCTCTGGCATGGTTGGGAAAATCCACGTATCGCTGAAACGCGGGTCCTGAATCTCATCAAGCAATGGTGCGCCTTGGAAAAAGGTCACGCGCACCCATCGGTCTGAACGCGGATCAAACTTAGTCGCACCAAAGATTGCTAACTTACAGCGTAGTAGATGCATCGGCAGTGCGTCTTCACGTAGTACATTCATCTGGATATCGCCCATTTCTCGATTGCCGAGCGTCCATACACGACGAGTGATTGCACGATACTGCGGATGCTGCAGTAAGAACTCCGCCAACGATGTTTCTGGGTGGCACGTTTGCAGCGCATGGTAGAGGCGGTTTACTTGTCGCCCTATATCGAGTGGCAACTCACGTTCTTCACCGATTTCTTCCCCACGAATGCCTAGTCTCGGTTCTTCTTTGTCTTGTGAGCGATACCAGAACCAATAGTTGTTCTCTGGTAACGTGTAGTCGGCATCGATTGACCAACGGTATTTGCTCTCTAGTATTTGCGAAACATCTTGAACGCTTTTTCCACCAGGAATAGAGAGTGACTCATCGGTGTTCATTTGGTTTTCAAATTCATCAACCAAAGACGGGTAAAGCTCGATCAAACATGAAGTTAGGATTTCTTGGGCTTCCAAACTCATGGTTGTGGTTTGTTTGATCAAGCTTGCCCAATTTGAGTGCTCTGCCATCAAAGCATTTAAGTTAATTTGTAGCGCTTGGAGATCAGCAATCGCTTGATGATTAAGCTGATCTTGATGTTCATTGATTGTTATCACTTGCTCTAAGTGTCGCTGTGCTTTTTTAAGCAGGGCTTTTAACGGCAGCTCTAACTCGATAGATTCACATGGCATGGCAAGCACATTGGCAATAGCACGCTCACGTGATGTCATCCATTGGTCGACAATACATGGATGGTTGATTAAATATGGCGCCATACCCAAACCAGTTGCATTCCCCACACCAAGATAGCGCTGCAGGCCTTTGTGAAGTGCAACTGCATTATCTCCGCCTTTTTTCGCAGCAAGGTAATGAACCCAATCTAAACTGAATTCACGCAGCATATAAACGGCACACATTTGTGCACTGAACGATTGGTTGAAATCAGGGTTGTTCTCCAGCAGTTTAAAATCGGCAATACCAAATTTACCGTTACCATAAACGGCGGTGGTTCTTAGGATGTAACCCACTTCTGCCAGTTCCGAAGGCTCTGGCTGCTCACCTTTAGAAAGCGCATTCACAATGTGTTCAAACACACGAACACTCTTATTCGCACGAGCAAGAACAAGCACGTTGTTTGGATTGCGCCCCGCTTCTTGCAAAGGCACATTGGCTCTAAGTTGCTCTAGCAACTCAACATTAACTTCACCTTTGACCAGCGCAAAGGTTACGTCCCATTTTTCAGCAATGACTCGGTCATTACGCTCTTCATCAGCAATTTCATCGCAAAATACAACCAAGTGATAAACGTGTTCCGGCGTCGCTAATTTGTAAATTACATGACCAAAACCGCGTGGACACAATTGCCACTCATGTTTGTTCACTCGCCATTCCTGACTCGCCATTTTTCGGATCAAGCTTCGCACAAAGCTGATTCGATTTTGGTGCATAGCCCCTAGCCTGTCTGGCGCCATCACAATTGCAGCGTTGCGAAGTGTTGCTTCAGTGTAAGTAGAACGATGTGCATCCATCTTGCTCACCACCTATTTTTTATTGTAAGAATAAGGGCTTGTGCGGGTGTGGGGAGGAATCACCCACACAAGCGCCACGTTATTGGGTTTGATCTTTTTGTTATAACCGTTGTTATAGCCCTTGCTCTTTCGCCATCTTCATAGCGATCTGCGGTGCATTCCAAAGTGACGGTAACAGAATTAATGACACTGGAACGGCTGTAATCACGATGAAGGATTGCAGGGCTGATATACCACCAGAGCCAAGTGAGATGAGAATCAACGCCGTGATACCCATAGCCACGCCCCAGAAAGTACGAATAATCGCATTTGGTTCTGTCTCACCACTGATCACAACACTGATGGTGTACGTCATTGAGTCACCGGTAGTGACGATGAAGATCGTGGTCAAAATCAAGAACAAGATTGAAACAAGTAGTGGCATTGGCAGTTGTTGAGTCACTGCGAGTAACGCGCCCGGTAAATTGAAGCCTTCAAATGCTGCACTCACACTGCCTGGGTTCGCAATTTCAAACGCTAAGCCAGAACCACCAACAATGGTGAACCAAAAACATGTAGTAAGCGGAGCAACAATGCTGATCGTCGAGATAATTTGACGAATACTGCGACCACGAGAGATACGTGCAATGAAGATTGCCATCATCGGTCCGTAGCCCAAGAACCAGCCCCAGAAAAATACTGTCCACCAGCTCAACCAACCTTCATCACCACGGTAAGTTGCCATTGGGATAAAGTTATCCAGCATGGTACCTACGCCTTGAATATAACCATTGAAGATAAAATCTGTTGGACCAAATAGAAGGATATAAACCATCAACACCAACGCGAGAATCACGTTGTATCGGCTCAGCATTTGCATGCCGCGGTTTAAGCCACTTAAAGCTGATACGGTGTACAACACAATCGCAAATAAGATGATGACCAACTGTGTGGTAAAGCCATCAGGGATATCAAACAATGCATTTAACGCGTAGCTAACCTGTAAACCTAGGAACCCAATCGGTCCAATGGTTCCAGCCGCTACGGCGATGATGCAACATGCGTCAATCAGCGCACCCGTTTGACCTTTTAGCGCTCGCTCACCCAGCACTGGATAAAGCAAGATGCGAGGTTTTAACGGCAGTCCTTTATCGTAGTGTAAATGCATGACCACGATAGACGTTAAGCTGCCAACAATAGCCCACGCGAGAAAACCCCAGTGCATAAACGACTGTGACAACGCATTAATGGCACCTTGCTGAGGATTGTCTTGCGGACCATACAAAGGTGGAGGACTCACGTAGTGCGCGATAGGCTCTGCCGCCGCCCAAAATACGCCGCCGCCAGCTAAAAGCGTACAGAAGATGATTGCCATCCAACGAAAACCATCCATTTCAGGCTTCGTTGTTCCGCCTAAAATCACCTTGCCTGTTCGCCCTGCAGCCAAGCCAAGACCAATAAGAAAAGTGAGAAGAAGCAGTATCTGCCAGTACGGGCCGAAGACTTTTACTGACCACGCAAATCCCGTATTAACTAACGTTGATAGCAACTCTCCATCGTAAAGCGCGATAGCTACGAACAAGGCAATAAAGCCACCGCTATACCAAAGTGCCGGGTTACTTAACCCTAACTTATCCGGTGAATTTTCCGTTGCTGAAGTGTCGTTGTGTTTTGCTTGTTGCTTCTTTGATGACACGCTCATCGTTGAAGCTTTCATGCTATTGGTTAGATCAGACATACTCTGACTCCAGAGGTTTATTGCAGCTGCCATAACGGCTACAAAAAGTGACTTTAACACTCGCCTTGTTATTATTTTTTGAGCGAGCTATTCCATGTTTATTTGGGTTACGACCTAGCTCGCCTCCAGCCCTTCTTTAAGGAAGTTAAACCAGTTCTCACCCAGGATTTTTCCTGCCTCGGATTCACTGAATCCATGATGCATTAAGCCGTTGTAAATGTTCTCCATCCCTTTACTGCCACTAAACCAAGGCAAAGCATCAGGCCACCCCGCATTACTAGCGGAGCCTTCACCAAAGTCCATTGCTTTGGACCAACGACCGTTGCGCATCCACTCAAGCACTTGCTGTGGTTGGTTTAAACAAAGATCACTGCCGATGCCTAAATGATCCACACCGAACTGATCGGCAGTTTTCGCGACCATTTGGCAGAAATCTTCTAGCGTGCATTGGCTTCCGTTTGGAAGATGGAATGGGTAAAGACTAAAGCCAATCAAGCCGCCACGTTCGGTGAGCGCTTTAATGACCTTGTTCGATTTGTTGCGCAGAGCATCATGAGCAAACGTTGGGTTCGCGTGACTAATACAAATGGGACGTGAAGAAAGGTCAATCGCTTCCAACGTTGAGCGCTCTGCACTGTGGGACATATCGATGATCATCCCGACACGGTTCATCTCTTCGATGGCTTGTTTACCAAAACGCGTGACACCAGAGTCGTTCTGCTCATAGCATCCTGTCGCCAGCAAGCTTTGGTTGTTATAGGTCAACTGCATAATCAGCAAACCTTGACGGCGCATGACTTCTATTAAGCCGATTTCATCGTCAATTGGAGAGCAATTCTGCGCACCAAAAAAGACGCCAACCTTACCCTCTGCTTTTGCTTTCTCGACGTCAGTCATCGAGTAAATAGGCATAATAAGGTCTGCATTTTGTTCAAATCTCAGGTTCCATTCGGCAAAGCGAGTTAAGGTCTCGCGTGCATTCTCATGATAAACAATCGTCGCATGCACAGCCGTAATACCGCTCGCCTTCAGCGTTTGGAAGTATTCTCGATCCCAATTGCAGTACTGCAATCCATCAATCACAATCCGTTGTTGGTACATAACCACTCCTTAAACGTTAATGAGCCTTTAAGGTTGGGCAGCGGAATGCTCGGCTGCCCTATTTCACTTAGTAAGGACGTTGATAAGCGGTTTTCACCACGGTGTAGAATTCTTTTGCGTATTGACCTTGCTCGCGTGGACCAAAGCTCGACTCTTTACGACCGCCAAACGGCACGTGGTAATCCGTTCCTGCGGTTGGTAGGTTGACCATGACACAGCCAGTTTGCACTTGTTGTTTGAAGATGGCGCTATTACGCAGGCTTTGTGTAATGATGCCGCCCGTCAAGCCAAAGCGAGTATCATTCGCGACAGCAATGGCTTCGTCCAAGTCAGAAACTCGAATCACACTTGCCATTGGCGCAAACACTTCTTCTTGGTTCACTTCCCAACTGTTTTGCGTATTGAGGAAAAGGGTTGGCGACATGTAGAAACCGTCATGCTCTAAGCTCAAGCGCTCGCCTCCGAATGCTAATTCCGCACCACTTTGACGTGCTTTCTCAATCCATTCAAAGTTGGCATTCAATTGGTTTCCATCCACAACAGGTCCCATGAAAACGCCTTCTTCTAAAGCGTGACCGACTTTAAGCTCGCTCATTCGTTTGATCAGTGCTTCCACGTAAGCATCATGAATTCCATCCATGACGACTAAGCGAGAAGACGCGGTACACTTCTGACCTGCGCCAGAGAAAGAGCCTGCAATGGTCGCTTCAACTGCAATTTGAATGTCTGCATCATCAGCAACCACAAGTGCGTTCTTACTGCCCATTTCTAGCTGGCAGCGCACAAAATTCGGTGCCGTTGCTGCCGCTACTTTACGTCCGGTATCAACAGAGCCAGTAAAGCTCACACCATTTACATCTTTCGAGTTGATAAGCGTGTTACCCACTTGCGAGCCACTGCCCAACACAAGGTTGAACGTGCCTGCTGGTAATCCTTGACGATGAATAATCTCAGTCAGTGCAACCGCACTAGCAGGTGTTAGGTTAGCGGGCTTCCATACTACGCTGTTGCCGAACGCAAGCGCTGGCGCGATTTTCCATGCAGCCGTAGCGGTTGGGAAGTTCCAAGGAGAGATGATGGCGATAACGCCGACGGCTTCACGAGTGACCTCAACGGAAACGCCTGGACGGACAGAAGCTGCGTTATCGCCAATTTGACGCAGCACTTCCGCCGCGAAATATTGGAAGAATTGACCAGCACGGTAGATTTCACCGCGACCTTCAGCAAAAGGCTTGCCTTCTTCACGTGAAAGCAGCGTACCAAGCTCATCACAACGAGCAATCAGCTCATCACCAATCGCCTGCAAAACCGCTTGTTTGCGCTCAATCGGCGTTTTTTCCCACTCTGGCTGCGCAACTTTCGCGGCTTGAATGGCTTGTTCTACTTGACCTTCACTCGCCTGAGCAAAATCGCCTAAACTCTCACTGATGTCTGAAGGGTTAATGTTCGCAACCGTATTAATACCAGATTGCCATTCGCCTGCAATGTAGAGAGATTTCTCTGCTTGAACATTATTGATAAAAGTCATTGCTCTGTCCTTATTCTTCCTGACGTCTGGTGATCGCCACCAGCTCACTGACAAAGCCCGGTGATGAGGCTTTGATTATTATTCTTTACTCTGGTTGACTCGCTGATGCGTACACCACAAACTCCACCAGCATCTCTTCACGCGCTAGTCCTGCCACAACCATAGCGGCACGATTAGGGTAAGGCGCGTCAAAATACTCAGCGTAGACTTGGTTAACCGTTTTTAAGTACTCACGATCCGTCACATAAATCAGCACTTGCAGAACAGAGTCTAAAGACTCCCCTGCACACTCCAGCGTGTGAACGAGATTATTAAAGGTTTGACGAGTTTGCGCTTCGATACCGTCTTCCACGACAGCACCAGTATCATCAATCGGGATTTGCGCGGTGTATAAAGTACCATTGTTAACAATTGCCCATTCAAGCGGCGCTTTAGAGGCAAACAATGCAGTTTTGACTGGGTATTTTTTCGTAGAAGTATTCACGTGCCTTTCAACCTTTGTAACAACCTTGTTTCAAGATAGTTAAATACTGCACATTGACAGGCGATAAATCGAGCGGTAAATTTTTTACATTTGATAAGAAAAATCTATCACCTTATTAAAACTAAGGTAAATAAAGGGATTGCAGAGGTTTCGCCGTGAGTATCAAGCTTCAACAATTAAAGCATTTTGTGATGGTGGTCGAGGAAGGTGGCTTTCGAGCCGCTTCACATAGAGCAAATCGCTCTCAAGCAGCACTGTCGACATCCATAAAAGAACTAGAAAAGATACTTGGTCAGAGCCTATTTGAATCTGGAAATAAATCCAAACTCACACCTTTCGGCGAGATCTGCCTGCCTAAGATCATTCAGTTTCTCAACATCTATAACGCACTGGATAATGACTTGAAAGCCGCCGCCGCAGGGCAGCAAGGGCGGGTACGCATCGCCAGCGTTCCTTCTGTTGCTGCCAAGCTGATTCCCAGTGTGCTCGGCGCATTCTGTGAACGATACCCGAATGTAGAAGTCAGCCTAATTGATGATAACGCCGCTGGCGTCGAAGCGCGTTTGTTATCAGGCGAAGTGGATTTAGCGTTGGGTAACCCATCACACTTGGACGAAGGCGGTATCGAGTTTACCCCGTTAATCTCTGACCCCATTGGTGTGGTGTGTTTGAAGGATAACCCTATCGCTCAGCATCCGGAAGGCATTGGGTGGCAAACGCTGTTAGAGCAACCTTTTATTCGCAACGGAACTTGCACCCTACTCGATCCCACTCCTGCGCGCGCGTTAAGTGAACAAGCTTTGTATTCTGTTGAAAACATCACGTCTTTGTTCTCAGTCCTTGAGCTCGGTATTGGTGTCACCACCTTGCCAAAGTTAGCGTTCCCAACCAATGAAACTCGATTAGTTTGGATTCCGCTTATTGATCCACCTTTGAAAAGGCAGGTGGGAATCTTTACCTTAACGGACCGAACAATATCGCCTCAAGCTAAAGCTTTCCATGAGCTGTGCATTCAATACTTAAACTACCAAGGGAATGAGGAGTAACAGTATCGATAAAATCGTTACTCGCCTCTCTCCAAGACGAAAAAAAGCCCTTTCCAACCGGAAAGGGCTTTGACTTAGTTCCCAAAAATTTTGCCGTTTTACAGCAGTTCCACCGACTGTTGAGCGATAACCCACTCTTCATTGGTAGGAATAACTAGCGCTTTCGCACCAAGTAACTCAGATGTAGCAACAACACCTGCGTTACCAAATCGTGCATCTTCATTACCTTTCACATCTTCAACAAAACCTAGAAGTTTTAGGTTGTTTAGGATTTCGCGACGAATTGGCATAGAGTTTTCGCCAATACCGCCAGTGAAGATGATGCCGTCGAATGAATCAAGAGCAGCAAGGTAAGACGCGATGTATTTAGACACACGGTATGTGAATACTTGGAATGCTAGAGCAGCGCCTTCGTGACCTTCTTCCATCGCTTCCAAAATACCGCGTGCATCGCTTGTTAGACCAGAAACACCTAAGAAGCCAGAAGCTTTGTTCAATGAGTTGAACACTTTCTCTTGAGACCAACCTTTCTTCAGTAGGTACTCAATGATGCCTGGGTCAAGGTCACCACAACGTGTACCCATCATTAGACCAGACAGTGGCGTGAAACCCATAGACGTATCTACAGATTCGCCGTTGTTGATTGCACAAACAGAAGCACCGTTACCAAGGTGAACAGAGATGAAGCTCGATTCTTCAACCGGCTTGTTAATCATCTTCGCGGCTTCGCGACTTACAAAGTAGTGGCTAGTGCCGTGGAAACCGTAACGACGGATGCCGAAGTCCGAGTAAAGCTCTTTCGCAATTGCACCAGTGTAAGCTTTTGCAGGCATTGTTTGGTGGAAAGCAGTATCAAACACAGCAAACTGAGGTAGCTCAGGGAATGCCGCCATTGAAGCACGCATACCAATCGCATGAGCAAGGTTATGTAGAGGAGCCAAATCACTTAGCGCTTCTACGTCTGCAATAACAGACTCATCTAAACGGACTGTTTTGGTAAACTTCTCACCGCCGTGAACCACTCGGTGACCAACAGCAACAACATCTTCAATTAATTTGTACTCTTTTACTAACTCAACTAGTTTTGCTACTGCAAGTTGATGGTGATTCTCATCGCCTTGAATAGCGTACTCAAATTTCTCACCGTTGAATTTCCAGCTCATACGAGCGTCTGATAGACCAAAGCATTCGCCCAGACCACTTAGCACAGCATCGCCAGATTGAGAGTCGATTACTGCAAATTTTAGTGATGAGCTACCAGAGTTGATCACCAGTACAAACGAATTAGACATGAAATAGTTTCCTGTTGTGGAGCAGAGGTTGTAATTGCGCTTCCGCGCTGCGTACTTCTTGTTTGTGCTTTCTATTATTCAATAATTTTTTAATCTTTCAACTATCTTTTAGCATTACTTAATTAGTTGAACATTTTTTGTTGATCTACGACAAGTTTGAATTTTATTTGAAGACTAAAAAATATGTGTTGTTACAACAAATGTATGAATACTCATATTTGTACAAAACCTAAAGTATGAGCTACGTTGTTTATTGGGGAATGAAAATTAACAAACCTATCAATAGGTCAGAATGATAACGTGCCTACTTTTGCCTTTGTATTGGTCATCATAGGTCTCATGTTACTCTGCTGGGGATGGCAGATGACAAGAAATATTTGCTCGAAAACAGACGTTCCTGGTTGGATAGTTCTGTTGATTTTGATCACCGGGTTCATATTTGCTTATGCGGCTTTTCTTAACGAAATCATCCATAAACCTGCCGCTTCTTTACTCGAAACGGGAGTCGCTCTACTGTTGCTTGGCGGCAGCATATTCATCGTTTTGATGATTAAATGGAGCAACGATTCGATTTTAGAACTTCACGATATCGCTGAACGCGAGAAGCACAATGCTGTTCATGATTCATTAACTGGTCTGCCCAATCGCAAATACTGCTTGGAATCGATAGACAACCGAGTTCAACAAGGAATCCCCTTCTCTGTCATCTTATTTGATGTCGTTAACTTCAAACAAATTAACGACGCCATGGGACACTTCTGCGGTGATCAACTATTGATTCAAATCGGTCAAAGGTTACAAGAAGAACTGGCAGGAGAAGACCGCCTCTTTCGTGTAGGCGGTGACGAATTTGTGATCCTCACTTCATGCGCTTGTGATCACACTGGCACTGAATTGATAGAAAAGTTAGACCATGCGATGGCTCAACGCTTCCATCTTGATGAGTTTCAAGTGTCATCACGTGTTGTATTCGGCTTAAGCACTTATCCGAGCGATGCAGAATCAAACGATCTTCTCATCAAATTTGCGGATATCGCCATGTATCACGCAAAACGCAATGGGCAATTGATGGCGTTCTACAATGAAGACATGAACGTTGGCGCGAAGTACCAGCTCGAAATCTCCTCACGCATCCAGTGTGCATTAGACAAAGAAGAGTTCCAGCTCTACTACCAGCCATTAATTGATGCGCGCTCTAACCTTGCTGTGGGCTTTGAAGCCGTCATCCGCTGGCGCGATAGTAATGGAAAAAATATATCCCCAAATGATTTTATTCCTATTGCCGAAAGAAGTAATCAAGTGCATAGCATCACCATGTGGGTGCTCAACCAAGTTGAAAAAGATTTGCACACTATGAGCGAACAAGGAATAAACCTACCTGTACACGTTAACTTATCGGCTAAGGATCTCTCTTCTAACCGCTTGTTTTCTAGACTAGATAAGATGCTGTCAGACAATCCGCACTTCGCCGATATGATCAGTCTTGAAATCACAGAGACCATGGCTATTGACAGAGTTCGGGAACTCAACCCTCTCATTCACCAAATCAAAGGACTGGGTATAAAAATCAGCTTGGATGATTTTGGTACAGGCTACTCTTCCTTGTCTTTACTGCGCGACTTGCCTGTCGATCAAATTAAGATTGACCGCTCTTTCCTTTGTACAGCAAGTAAGACTGAAGGCACTCGTTCGATTGTGGAGAACACCATTGCGCTCGCACACGGTCTTGGGTATTCAGTGGTTGCAGAGGGAGTCCAAGACATGGATACGCTTCACTTCTTACGTAGTCGAGGCTGTGACATCATCCAAGGTTACTTATTCTGCCCTGCACTACCGTTAAACGAAGTGATAAGTTGGGTAAACACCCATGACGAAGAGCAAAGCCGCATTCGACGCGCATAAAAAAACCGAGCACTTAGCTCGGTTTTTAAATTTATCTAGTGATTAAGCAATTATGCTTCTTGTGAGCGACGACCACGGCCGTGACCACGTTCACCACGGTGTGCACCACGGTGGTCACCACCACGGTTGCGATCGAAACGACGTTCGCCACCTTCACGGTTACCATCGCGGTTGCCGTCACGGTTACCACGGAAGCCACCTTCGCGACGACCGCCTTCACGACGACCACCTTCGCGGTTACCATCACGGTTGCCACGGTAACCGCCGCCATCACGACGACCGCCATCGCGACGACCACCGTCACGGCGACCACCACGAGACTCACGGAAGTCATCAAAGTCACATACTACAGCACCAACATCTTGTTGACGGATACGTAGCTTGCTTAGCTTGTTCGCAGCATCTGAAGTCATTGCTTTAGGTAGCTGAACGAATGTGTGACCTTGTGCTAGCTTGATTGCACCGATAGAGCCTTTACCTAGACCTAGTTCGTTTGCAAGAGCACCAACGATGTCTTTAACTTGAACGCCTTGCTCGCGACCAACTTGAAGCTGGTAAGTATCCCAGTCTTGGTTGTTGAAGTTGCGACCACCGTCACGACCACCTTCACGGCGCTCTTTACGACGTTGCTTGTCACGTTCAATCGCTTCAATCATTGGGTCTTCGCCAATGTAGAATAGCGGGCGTTTACCTTGCTGACGCTTAAGAAGCATTGCAGCAAGCATTGTTGGGTCGATTTCTAGAGAAGTTTGTAGCTTCTCAACAAGCTCTGCGAACTTGTCTAGAGCTTTGTGCTCTTTCTCTGCTTCCAGTTCAGCCGCTAGCTTGTTTAGACGAGCTTCTGCAACTTGGTCACGTAGAGGAAGTTGGATTTCTTCCATAGATGACTTAGTTACGCGCTCGATAGTGCGAAGCATACGGATTTGGTTAGTGCGAACTAGAAGGATCGCTTTACCTTTACGTCCAGCACGACCAGTACGACCGATACGGTGGATGTAAGACTCAACATCGAATGGGATGTCGTAGTTAAATACGTGAGTAATACGTGGAACATCAAGACCACGTGCAACAACGTCAGTTGCAACTAGGATATCGATAACACCTTGTTTGATGTGATCAACAGTACGTTCACGTAGAGACTGAGGAATGTCACCGTGTAGTGCAGCAGCTTTAAAGCCACGTGCAGATAGCCAATCAGCTAGACGCTCAGTGTCTTGACGAGTACGTACGAATACGATTGACGCGTCAGTTTCTTCAGTTTCAAGAAGACGAGACATAGCTTCATCTTTCTCTACACCCTTCACTACCCAGAACTGTTGTTGAACTTTGTCTACAGTGTGGTTTTTACCAGCAACGTCGATAGTTACAGGATCGCGTAGGAAACGCTCAACAATGTTTTTAAGCATTGGAGGCATAGTTGCAGAGAAAAGAACGCGCTGTGCAGATTCTGGAGCGTGCTCCATGATTGCAGTTACGTCGTCCACGAAACCCATGTTTAGCATTTCGTCCGCTTCATCAAGTACGAAAGTGCTAACTTCGTCTAGATGCAGACGTTCACGGTTGATAAGGTCTTGTACACGACCAGGAGTACCAACTACTACGTGTGCACCGTTTTTAAGTGCACGCATTTGATCTACGATAGATGCACCACCGTAGATTTCTAAAACTTTAAGACCCTTGATGTTTTTACCAAGGTTCTTCATCTCAGCCGCAACCTGAATCGCTAGCTCACGTGTTGGAGCAAGTACGATTGCTTGTGGTTTACGTTGGTCAAGATCAAGCTTGTTTAGAAGAGGCAGAGAGAATGCTGCCGTTTTACCTGTACCCGTCTGTGCTTTACCCAGCGCGTCAGCACCTTCCAACAGGTGTGGGATTGCCGCAGCCTGAATTGGAGTTGGTGACACGAAACCCATTCCGTCTAGAGCAGAAAGGATAGAATCATTCAGAGATAAATCGCTGAATTGAATAACAGAATCTTGCATTGGGATCCTACTTAATTAAACAAAAAAACAGTCCCATATGCTCTTCCAATTCGATACTGATCCATCCAATTACTAAATCCGTTCAGACAGGAGCTAGTACAGTACACAACCGCGATAAGCCATTAGGGACGACTAAGGGAGGCGGATTATTCCTTAAATGCATAAAAAAAGCTAGAAAAAATTGAATTACATCACAATTTATTCTCACTAATGGTATTATTCGCATAAATTTCCACCTCTCCCCCCATTCTCCGGAGAGAAAAGCACCAACAAGCTGTTCAATTCATCAATAATTCACAGCGAATTTCTGTGCTTTAGGTAGTAATAATAGTGCGCAATGATTATAGTGTGCCCAATTCCAACGGTAAGTTAAGAAAAGATGTTTCAAGATAACCCGCTATTAGCTCAGCTTAAGCAGCAAATCCAAGAAAACCTGCCTAAAAAAGAAGGCTCAATCAAAGCAACCGATAAAGGCTTTGGCTTCCTGGAAGTGGACAGCAAAACCAGCTTCTTCATCCCACCTGCGTACATGAAAAAGTGCATGCACGGCGACAAAGTCGTTGCCATCATCCGCACTGAAAACGAACGTGAAGTCGCAGAACCACAAGAACTGCTAGAACAAGCCGTAACTCGCTTTATTGGCCGAGTAAAAATGTTCAAAGGCAAGCTAAACGTAGCCCCTGATCACCCACAGCTTAAAAAGCTTTCTCTTAAAGCAAAACTAAAGAAAGGTCTAAAACCTGACGAATTTGCTGAAGGTGACTGGGTTGTCGCGCATCTTATTCGTCACCCACTTAAAGGTGATAACACTTTCTTCGTAGAAATTTCGGAGAAGATTACCGATTCAAACGACAAGATCGCGCCTTGGTGGGTAACGCTTGCTCAGAATGATCTACCAAACTCTGAGCCAGCAGGCATCGAGAACTGGGAACTGAAAGACGACGCCGATCTAGAACGCGTAGACATGACACACGTTCCTTTCGTAACTATCGATGGTGAATCAACCAAAGATATGGACGATGCACTTTACGCGAAGAAAACAGAATCTGGTGATTTCGAACTGACTATCGCAATCGCAGACCCAACAGCGTACATCACACCTGAAGATGATATGGATAAAGTGGCGCGTGAACGTGGCTACACTATCTACTTACCAGGTCGTAACATCCCAATGCTACCTCGTGATCTAGCGGACAACCTATGTTCTCTAATTGAAGGGGAAATCCGCCCTGCTATCTGCTGCACAGTGACAGTAAATAAAGAAGGCGTGATTGGTGATGACATCAACTTCTTTGCAGCGAACATTAAATCACACGCTCGTCTAGCTTACGATCACGTATCAGACTGGCTAGAAAACGGCAGTTCAGACGTATGGCAACCGTCGGAAGAGATCGCGACTATCGTACGCGACCTATTCGACTTCTCTCGCGCTCGTGCTGAATGGCGTGAAAAGAATGCCGTGGTATTCCCAGATCGCCCTGACTACCGCTTCGAGCTAAGCGAAGACAACGACGTTGTTGCAATCCATGCTGACATGCGTCGCAGCGCAAACCGCCTAGTTGAAGAATCTATGATCACGGCAAACATCTGTGCGGGTCGTACGCTACGTGAAAAGTTCGAAACGGGTGTATTCAATACGCATGCTGGCTTCAAAGCTGAGAAGATTGAAGAAGTAGTTGAACTGGTAAACCCAGAAGGCGCACTAGAGTTCACTGCTGAATCTATCGCGACACTAGAAGGCTTCGCAGCGCTTCGCCGTTGGTTGGGTGAGCAAGAGACTTCTTACCTAGATAACCGTATCCGTAAGTTCCAAACGTACAGCGAAGTGGGCAATCAACCTCTTCCTCACTACGCAATGGGTCTTGATATCTACGCAACTTGGACTTCACCAATTCGTAAATACGGTGACATGATCAACCACCGCATGCTGAAAGCTGTGATTTTGAAGAAAGAACCGGTTCAAAAGCCAGACGATGAAGTGGGCGAAGAGCTAGCTCTACACCGTAAACACCACAAAATTGCCGAGCGAAACGTGTCTGATTGGCTATACGCACGCACTCTTGCAGACGAGCCGAACAAGCAAACGTGTTTCACAGGTGAGATTTTCGATATTAATCGTGCCGGAGCACGTGTTCGACTTCTCGAAAATGGTGCAGCAGCCTTTATTCCTGGTAGCTTGATTCTTGATAATAAAGAAAGAATTGAGTGTAACGGCGACAACGGTACCATTTCTATCGATAAAGAAGTGGTATACAAGTTAGGTGATACATTGGAAATCGTTCTAGCAGACGTGAACCAAGAGAACCGCAGCATCGTTGCAAAGCCGACCCAGGTATTCGCTGATAAACCAGCGCCACAAACAGAAGAAACTGTGAGTGAATAATACCGATTGAAGTTTAAAGGCGCTCAATGGAGCGCCTTTTTTATATGTCATGCAAAAAGATAAGAACGAATATGCCGAACATTGAGATCATTCGCTTTAATCACTTCACTGCCCGCAAAAGTGAACGCTACACCGCCACTCACAATGGCTTATATGTTGTTGAAGAAGGCTCGCTCATCATTAACCAACCAAGTGGTGAGCAAATTGAATTAAATGCAGGAGACTTCACTCTATATAATTCTGCAGACCTACGCAGTGCTGAAGCTAAGCCTGGAGTGTTTAAAGCACTCGCGCTTGTGTTTGATATTGGCTTGTTTAGCGAGTTTAAATCTACGCATCCAGGCGTACAGTCAGAGACAGAAGAGCGTCGCTTCTACCCTTTCTCTTCAGAAAGCCAATCATCAATTGTAAAGCTTAAAGACACGTTAATTCAGTTAGCAGACAATAAAGCGCCGCAATACGCCCAGGGTCATATTGCGCTTTCCTTGTTATCACTGATGGTTGAAGTACAGCCGGACATCTTATCGATCATTGATGACGCAAGCAGTCTCACTGCCTCTCAGAAGGCGATTAAGTACATTGAAAAGAACATCGAGAAAGACATCACGTTGGAAGCGCTAGCAACACACATGAGCATGTCTATCGCGACATTGAAACGCAGACTGGCAGCAGAAAACCTTTCGTTTTCGCACATTTTGAAGGTGAAACGCATCAACCACGCAGCAACACAACTGCGAGTGTCACAAAAGTCGATTACTCAAATTGCATTTGAATCCGGCTTTAAGAGCGCCGCACACTTTAGTACTGCGTTTAAATCGATTTATAGCATTACACCAAAAGAATTTCGTAGCCAAATCGCAAAGTAACGCTTGATACGTTACGCATTAGCAGATAGAGAACCTGTTAATCCCAGAAACACGCTTGAGGATCGCTTTCTAATTCGGCGAGAAGCACCTCAAGCGTCTCACTACTTGGTAGCTTTTCATAAGGCACCCACATCAACTCCTCTCCACGATATGTAGGCACATAGAAACACCAAAGTTGAGTGTTGGCATCAAATAGAATTTTAGCGATGGGAGACGTGTATTCACTGTGTTGTGAATCAAGTAAGAAGTGTGCGTGATAAAGCTCTACACCGTTCTCTATGGGCTCGTATAAACACTTCCCTATCGCTTCTACTGGCAAATTGACATTACGCCTAGCGCAGAGCGTTTGAACCAACTTGTGCAAGCGACTGGTCGCCATTTGAGACACGGACATGAGCGTACTCCTGATATGTTGTTCTTAGTATATACCCAAGTGCCTGAGAGAGGCAGAAATCACCATCGGGGCATGCGCCCGCTCAAACCTAGAATAACACCCCATCTGATGCCGAAAAGCTAACTGTGTCACCTCTTTCGTTTCAAATCAGTAAAATCCACTCATCCTACATTACTGATAGTTATCAACTTAAAGTGAGTGCAATCGATCTTTCGCTATGGATATCAACGACCATTCACAAAAGTGTAACCTGAACGAAATATGATGAGCGCTGCTTTATACCGTATTTGGAGTTAAATATGTTACGTCTTTCTGTGGCGACCTTACTAGCCATGGCTTTGTCTCTTCCTTCTGCTATGGCAAAAGAAGTCAACATTTCAGGTTCTACCTCTGTGGCACGCGTAATGGATGTACTGGCTGAAGAATATAATAAAACGCACCCTGACGATTACATTGCAGTACAGGGCATTGGATCAAGCGCTGGTATCACTATGGTGAACAAGGGCGTAGTTGAAATTGGAATGAGCTCACGTTATCTAACAGAAAGCGAGAAAGGCGAAGATCTCAACGTATTCCCTATCGCTTATGATGGTCTTGCTGTTGTCGTTAACCGCACTAACTCTGTAACTAACCTTTCGGAACAACAACTGTTTGATATCTACAAAGGTAAAATCGACAACTGGAAACAGGTGGGTGGCTTAGACCAACCTATCGCCGTTGTAACGCGAGAAGCCTCTTCTGGCTCTCGTTATAGCTTTGAAAGCTTGCTAGGTCTCACTAAGATCATCAACGACCGTTTGGTATCAGACATCAATCCGAACAACTTGGTGGTAAACAGCAACAGTATGGTAAAAACCATTGTGAACCATAACCCACACGCTATTGGTTTTATCTCGGTAGGCTCAGTTGATCGCTCTGTAAAAGCCATTCAGTTTGAAGGTACAGACCCAACTGCGACTAACATCGCCAACCACAAGTACAAACTCGCTCGTCCATTCTTAGTTTTGTACAAAGTGGGTGGTTTAGATAAAGCAGGTAAAGACTTCGTGAAGTTTTTGAAATCGGAGCAAGGTCAAAAAGCGATTGCAGATTACGGCTACACCCCTGTAAAAAGCTTTAATCAATAAAACGCAGACACAAAAAAGAGAGCCAATTTCGGCTCTCTTTTTCGTTTGAATCTTTGAATTCGATTAGAAGTGCAATTGAATCACTGAAACAACTACAGCACCAGGTCGACGTACGCCTTCAATTTCTACTTTGATTTCACGCTCAATCTCAAGACCTTTCTTAATTGGCGTAATTTTAGTTAGCGTACTTGATGCACGTACGTTGTTGCCCGCTTTTACTGGGTAAGGGAAACGTACTTGGTTCAAACCTAGGTTCACCACTAGTTTTGCTGTTGGGAACATTGGTTTTTCTGGATCCACAGAATCTGTCAACTTAGGCAACAGCGCTAGCGTTAGGAAGCCATGTGCAATCGTTGTTTTGAATGGAGATTCAGAAGCCGCACGCTCTGGATCTGTATGAATCCATTGCATATCTTCGGTTACAGAACCAAATTGATTAATGCGCTCTTGAGATACGTGAACCCAATCACCTACATGGATCACTTCACCCACCTTCTCGCTTAGCTCATTAAATAGAACTTGCGCTTCAGGCTTTAGCACGATTGGCTCAGGTTGAGGGATCACTTCTTCGTTCACCGCTGGTTGCTGGTGATCGCGAACTTTAGAAAATAGGAAGCTGCTTTGTGCTCGACCTAAGAAGTCACTCCAGTAATCGCGTAGCGTTGGAGACATCCAATTCATAAACTCTGATTGGTGAGCAGAAATCGCACCAACTTTGTCTTTAAATAGATTCGTGACTTTCATAAAAACCCTTAGATAAATTCAGCACAACTGGCTATACCAGTTAATTTTGAATTAGTTCACAATATGTTGCAAACACTTTCGGGCGAACACATGTTTACTCAAAGTCATTTTATTCTTACTTTTCATTAAGATAGCAATAAAACACTATTTTATTAAGTAACCACAACATAAAGTAAATACTCTACAAAATACTGTAACAAGCGCCCTTTTGAGCATTCCATCAGACTTCATCCGTCTATAGGTGTGACCACAAAACAAGCAAACAGTTCTTTTTCATTAAAACAATGCTTTACAACGTTTATGCCTCCCCCTATTATACGTCCCGCAACGGAGAGATGGCTGAGTGGTTGAAAGCACCGGTCTTGAAAACCGGCATACGTTAATAGCGTATCTAGGGTTCAAATCCCTATCTCTCCGCCACTTTTAAAGATTAAACCGCTGTTTTTACAGCGGTTTTTTCACATCTAGAGCCTCGAAAATCATCTTGCACAGAAAGGTAGCACAGATGTACTTAATGAGACTTCCAAACAGCGTGTACTACACACGCATCGCCACCCCACTTTCACTGCGCAGCAGTGGTTATCCTAAAGAGTTTAAATTCTCCCTACTGACTCGTGAGAGAAAAGTTGCTTACTTAAGAAACGTCGAACAAGTTCAATTGCTTATGACATTGTTTGAGAAAGCCAAACTCACAGCTATGTGTTTCAGTGACTTCAAAGCCGAGCTTGCGGACGTTATTAATCAAGTACGTGAACGTTATAGCCATCAGCCAGAAACCACGACTAGCACCCCAAAGTTAAGTTCAGTATCACCTAAGCAGCCGTGCAAACCTCGTCCTCGATTTGGGCAAGAGGCACTTTCTGAGTTTATCGAATCCAAACAACTGGAGAATGTCACACAATTGACCATTAAGCAGCTCCAACAGCGCTGTACTGACTTTCTCAAGTACCTTTCAGCACAAGGAGCCAATCAACCTACTAATAGTCTTGCAATGGCTTACCGTGATGAATTGATACAACGTCAACTTAACCATAAAACATTAAAAGACTACCTTGCAGCTAATCGTCAGTTCTTTAACTGGTGCGTTGCCAAAGAATTGGTTAAAACGAATCCTTTTGCTGTGGTTAAGTTGCCTAAGAAAACGGCGAAGACCTCAACCCAACGCAGGCGTTGGAAAGCCATAGAGCTCAAGCGGTTGTTCTCCAGCGCATGTTACAAAAATCAGGGCGAGCAATTTGACTGGATTACCAAGATACAGATGTATCATGGTTGTCGCCCTTCTGAAGCGTGTCAGCTTCGAGTCTCTGACATTAAACTAGGAGCTTTACCTTGTATCTATTTTTCCGATAGCGGTGAAAGCCAACATCTAAAGAATGCGTTCTCCAATCGACTCATCCCACTGCATAAGAAAATACTCGACTCAGGCTTTCTCGATTATGTCGAACAACGCAAAAGACTCGGTGCCGTTCAGCTTTTCGATGTTACGCCTCGCGGGGGTGATATGGATTGGTCAAAAGACTATCGTGATGCGTTTGGGAGTGTCTTGGATGCGTCTCGCTTCAAAGCAGGACAGCGCCCTACGCCCTACTCTTTTCGGCATACGGTGATAGATGAATTACAAAAGTCAGGTGTCGCTGAACATCTCGTTGCTCAGGTCGTTGGACATAAGCATCACACCATGACCTACGGGCACTATGCGAAGCGTCTTGAGCCCCAGGAGCTGGTTGATGCAGTGAACAGCTTTGACATGAATCTTAGCTAATCGAAACACAAAAAATCGTCGCACTAAAAAGTGTGACGCAACAGCAACCCGCTGCGGTAGTGTCACACTTTTACTTCGTAAAAGATGAACACCACCTGCGGGCAAGAGAGGTGTCTCTTGACTCTCTGCCATGGGCAACCTTCGGTTGGCATGAATAGAACAGTTGTAAACACCACGTTGCCTCCCTCCAAGCTAGTTCTTTTTAGGGTACAGCACCTGGTTTTGTTGTTTCTGTTATGTCGTTCTCACCAAGCCTGTCAGAGTTCAGTACTCTAACTAAAAGTTATAAGCCTTATAACCTTGCTAGCTTATTCACCAATTATGATAAAATTAAATATTTGCAATTACTCTGTAATTGTATGTTTATTTGATGGATAAATAATGAGATACGATACTGTTAAATTAGGTTTTATAGTTGCTGCGATGATGAATATCGGGGGGGTACTGATTTTCTCTCGTGGATTTAACAACCCAGTGATTAGTGAGTTTGATCCTATGGTTATGTCAAACTTCGGCTTATTAATGATTGTTATCTGGGGATTAGCTTATCTTGGCGCTGCCTCAATCACATCTGGTGTTAAATGGTTAGCGGGCGCATTCACTATCGAGAAACTTGTATATGTGTTTGTTTGGTTACAGTGGATTCAGGGTAATAGCCTTGGTGCAGTATATGAACAAGACCTATTTGCAGGCATCTTCTACAGCATTTATGGATTAAATGACTTCGTGTTTATGTTGTTCTTCGCTTGGGTTTTTCTAACCAAACGTAAGCACTCAGAGCAATAGAATAGAGATATTAATGTCTTTAGATTGTCTTTCCTTAGACCAAAAGCTGAGATAGGAGAATCCCTACCTCAGTTCTGTCCAAATGTGCCAGTTACTCAGTCCGAAGGGTAAAGTTAGTAAGTTAGTTCAGTAAATTATTAACTTACTAACATAACAATCTAATAAATCTTGACGTTAAACCATGAAATCGGCTTTAATTTGTACTAGACAGACCAACAAATTGATTTTCTAGAATTCTAGGTAACACCTTGTAAAATAAGCAAATTTGATTTTTAGGCGTAGCGTTCAAATCCCTATCTCTCCGCCATATTTAGAAAGCTCGTTGAGAAATCAACGAGCTTTCGTCGTTTTAACATTTGGAAAATTACGGGATTTCTATATCCCTAGTCGTGTGCGCCCCCAGCACTCCGCCACATTCCAGTAAAAAGCCCGCTAAGAAATTAGCGGGCTTTTTCGTATTTCAGTGATTTAAAGGGATTAAACTAAATCCCTCCTTGAATGCAAACCCAAACTAGGCGTCCCCGAACTCCGGCATATTCGCCGTGTGACAGCTAGGGAAGAGATTCGAGACTCCCTGCGATTCAGCGATTCATGATCAATATGACTTGCCCACCTACGGCGGTGTTAGAGAGTAGAACTCGCCCATTCAGGTAATTCGCTAGCTCGTAAATAAGTAACATACCAATACCAAAGCCATCTTTGGGTGAAACGTCGTTAACCTTGCCACTATTGAAAGCCTCAATCGTGGCTGGTTCAAAACCATCGCCATCATCACTGATCTTTACAACGTCAACGTTTGGATAAGCCATAAATACAACTTCAATTTCAGAATGACTGTAACGACTCGCGTTCGAGAGAATGTTGAGTAGCAATACTTTAAGCACCCTCTTGTCGGTAAATACAAGTTGCTGTGTGTTCACACGTTTGATTTGTCGCTCACATCCCTGAGCCTCTAACGCAAGATCTAAAATAGCTTGAAAACTGATGAACTCTCGTTGTAAAGGGACTTCTTTGTTCAAGATTTTAAGTAGATGTAAGCTCGATTCACACAGAGTATTTAGGCTGTTTACCTGAGCCCCTAAACGATTCACCAAGAAGGTATTGTCCACACCTCCCTCTTCCATCATGTCGCTCGTAAGTTGAATAGCAGAAAGTGGAGTTCGTATATCATGAGGCAGAGCGGCAAAGATCATTTTTTGCCTTGTTATCAAAGAGTCGATAGCTTGTGCCATCTGATGTTGATTATTGATAAGTGTTTTGATCGCCTCCGGACCAACGACATCGGTTCTTGCCTTAAAATCACCTTTGGCATAACGACTCGATAGATACTGGAGAGACTGAATGCCATTCGTCCACGTTCTCAGTGAAACAACCAGTACCAGTAAAGTGCATAGAATCTGAATTAAGTCTTCAGCCAACTCAACCCACATCAGCTTTTTGATGATGGGATCATTCTGATAAGCGGTACTATTAAAGGTCGCTCGAATATGGCGATCTTGATATTTTCTCGTCAGCGAGTATTCATCTTCATCTACGCGTTGTAGCTCACCAGTCGCGACATCACATTGAAACAACCAAATCGCATCTTTCTGTTCTTCCAAGGGAAGACGAGACTCAAAACCATTCAGAACCAACTCCACACGATGAAAGTTAAACGCCTCTTCTAATGCATTTTTGTAATCTTGAATAAACAGTTTAGACAGACCTGCACTGACTGCATACCCCAACAGCAGTGATGCAAAGATTTGTAGGATAAAAGTTTTCATCTTACAACAACCGGATAGTTCAAATAGAAACCTTTCGTGCGGCGGTTTTTAACCAAGTCTATATCTGGAAGAAACGACGCTAGCTTTTTGCGGATAGAAGAAATTCGCATGTAGACCGAACGATCTTCACAGTGATAAGAAAAGCCATGAATTTGTTCAAATAATTCATGTACTGGAATCGGTCGGCTCTCTTTAGACAGAATTTCTAACAGCTCAAACTCTGAAGGTGTTAAAGGAATCTTTACCTGCTCGTAGAGCAAACATGTCGCCTTTCTTTCAAGTATAAAAGGGCGTTCATCGATACTTGGCACCTCGTGAGAATAGTGCCTCGCTAGTGTGATTTGTCTTTTGATTCGCTCTCGCAAAGCATTAGTGCGTATGGGTTTGGTAATGTAATCATTCGCCCCTAGTGCTAAAGCATTGGTTTCTGTGATTTCATTGTCATTGGCAGTCATCATAATTACTGGGTAGTGATGCCCCTGCTCTCTCAACGACTTGAGTACGCAAAGCCCCGACGTATGAGGGAGTTGAATATCGAGTAACACTAGCTCAGGATTTAATTCCACAATGTGTTCTGCGGCATTCTCACCAGACGTAAGGCAACTGACCTCATAGCCCTCTACAGTAGAAAGAAAGTAACACAGCATGTCTCTCAACTGCTGATCATCTTCTACGATAATGACGTTTGGCATGGAATGGTTCTCCAAATTTATCGTTCGGTTAAAACTCAAAAGTCATGACTTAAAGTATATATACCTACGTGACTTCAAGATGAGGATTCAGAGTATTGGCTTGGATACTTTGTTGCCGATTCTTAATTTAAGCTCACTAAACCTTTGAATCACTGCCGCGTCTACAAACCAAGTCATTCTCGCTGAACCTAGCATCTCAAGGTGGCTTGGGTATAAGCCATATTTGTTACTTGTATTGACTAACAGCGGTTGCCGCGCAGTGTATAGAGGTGAGGTCTCACTTTCTTTAAGCGAATGTAAGCACACGACGAAAAAGCGCTCGATATTGAGAGAAGATGCTGAATTTACAGAAAAATTAATTTGAGAGTTTTAAAGAAACTTGGCATTCCTTTGCCAAGTAACCAACAGAAGAGCAAAAACTAGATGTGTTGTTTCGCGATGTTGATCGCTGCTTCTAGATCTGGAATGGTCGTTAGTTCAGGGACGCGTTGTACGAATAATATTTTATTGTCTTTATCCGTGACTACAATGCTTCGGGTTAGCAAACCTAGCTCTTTAATTTGAGAGCCCGTTTTTAAACCAAACTCATGCTCAGCCGCGTCTGAAAGGTAAGTAGCATTCTTAAGAGAATGGGCTTTTATAAAGCGTTGCTGAGCAAAAGGCGTATCTGCGCTCACTGCATAAAACTCAATGCCCTGAAGCTCACTTTGGTGCGCAGAGATGTATTTTGACAACTCTATTGCTTGTTGAACGCAAACTGGTGTATCGACAGAAGCAAGCACGCTATAAATCTTAACTTTGTCAGATTTAGCACTGGTATCGTATGAATTCAGTTCTGACGTCAGTAAAGTAGCGGAAGGCATATATTGCCCAACTTTTACTGACTCACCAATCAGGTTGAATGTGTTCTCTTTCTCGAGTGTGACAATCTCACCTGCCCCCAACTTTGCGTGGTCAGTGCTTGTCATAAATTGAGCCAACGCGGAACCAGAAGCTAAAGCGGTAAGTAATAATGTAGCCAATTTCATCCTAGTACCCCAAAGCCTTCATCACTGCGTCGTAGTTTGGTTCCTCAGTGATTTCTTTAACCAACTCGCTATAAAGTACGACTCCCGACTCATCAATGACGACAACCGCACGAGATGCCAAGCCTTTAAGGGCACCTTCGCTAATGTTCACGCCGTAGCTCTGAGTGAACGAAGGGGAGCGGAAGAAAGAAGCAGTTTGCGCAATATCGATGCCTTCTGCACCACAAAAACGCCCTGTTGCAAAAGGTAAATCCGCTGAGATGTTAAGAATCTCAATTTCCTTTTTCGCTAGCTTCTGGTTAAAAGTACGAACACTAGTCGCACATACTGGTGTATCAATACTCGGGAAAATATGGAGTACAACTTTTTTACCGCTTAAGCTTTCTAACGGAAAATCGTTAAGTTCTGCTGAGCATAAAGTAAAGCTAGGCGCTTTCTGACCGACTTGCGGGAAAGAGCCTGTGATACGAACTGGATTTCCTTGAAAAGTTACCGACATGATTTCCTCTTTAAGTATTTAATAATTTTAATTATGTGAGCGATATTTTTATCGCGGAGAAATAATACTCTCGTTCAAAACAAATCAAACTAAGCAAATGTAAGTGATAGACTAACTATTAGATTGAATCTGTGCGTTTAGGGCACGACCCTTTAATTCCAACTTGGTTAATAGAACACCAATGAGCAATGGAATTAACATGAATAAAGAATGGTCCGATATTACTTTACCGGTCATATGAGCGTTGATAGAAAGGGCTACTAAAGGAAATATTAGAAAACACAGTGAAGCGACGAAAGGAGAAGATACTTTACCTAGTTTAAAGTAAGCCACAATACCACCGACACTTGCAAACACGCCAAGGTAGCCAACAGCCAACATAGATTGGGTAGAAAACACCAAGGTATTTGGCTTTTCAAACAGGAATGAGCTGATTAAAAGCAACAGCGCAGCAATAAAACTTGGTGTGGCGTTGTAGGTAATGACTTGAATATCAGCACAATACTTTTGCACCACCACATACATCACCGCATGAATCAGTACCGCAGTGATCAGCGCAACGGAACCAAGAATGATTGTCTCTCCTCCGATAGCAAGTTCATTCGACAAAATCACACACAAACTCACAACTGCTGCAAATACACCAAATATCTGATGCGCTGCTAAGCGAAGCCCAAGAAATATCATTGATGTCATCATGACCGCAATAGGCATGTTGGCAAAGATAATAGAAGCTAATCCAGAGGAGATAAACATCTCGCCCGCAATCATTAAGGTAAATGGGATAGCAAAATAAAAAATAGAGACCACAATAACCCAGTGTTCTTTACCTCTTGGAAATAACAATGGTTGGTTTAATAGTCTTGCCAAGAAAATTAGAATGGGGCAAGCAATAAGAAAGCGCATTCCCGTCGCAAATAAAGGAGGAATCGTCGATACGGCTACTTCCATAGCAAACCAGGTCGTACCCCAAATTATGCAAACCGAAAAAAACAATAATATTGTTAATTTGTTTTTGAACATCTTGAAACTCGTTATATAAACTTGAAAAGAAATTTTCGTCACTAAATATCGCCGCCTATCTAGGAGAACTTAGGTAACGTTTATCAGAACTGTCAGGTTTAAGGAGCACATTAGCGTCCACGTTGGCTTCCAGGTTCCGAATGAGGGTCACCATAGTGATAACATTTTTAACATTCAATCCGGGGTGTGTAAGTGCGGGTAAGGAATTGTCAGCCTCAATACTCAACAAGACTGATAATACGCATCTACTTTTGAGGTCACATTTCCCCCAATAAACGGGCTTTTCTCGTAGCAAAACATTGGCATTAGAAAGAGTAAGCTTGGTATAACAAACAAAACGACAATAAATCATGGAAGAAAGACACAATGCCGATTCAATTTCATCAGCTTACTGCAAAGGAAAACACTTCTACTCTCTCTATCGACGATTGGCAGATTGACGCCGGACAATCTTGGGGAATTTTTAGCTCTGAAGGCGATATTGGCTCAATGCTTGGCGACCTACTGTGCGGAGAAATCAAGCCAGAAACTGGCGAATTGAAGCTCGAAGGTTACCATATCGCGCAAGTATCTCTTTCTGAACAGCAAAGGTTGTTGGAGTTAGAGATCGAAAAAGACGATACAGACTTTCTTGATCGTATTGACCAAGGTAGTTCAGTTTATCGATTGATTTTTGAGATCAGCCAAGATGACAACTTAACTCGAGCACTCATTGAAGACCTCGACCTATCTCATTTAACCGAAAGCGGATTTCGAGTGCTTTCAACGGGTGAAACACGACGCGTAATGCTTGCTAGAGCGCTTGCAGCAAAGCCTGACTTAGTGTTGTTAGATAACCCATTCACTGGTTTAGACGTCGCGCACCGTGCTTCACTAGCGGCTTATATTCAAACATTGTCTCAATCAGTACAAATGCTGATTACCTTCTCCCGTGAATCTGACATGCCTGACTGGATAGAACGCATTGCGCTGTTCAGCGGTGGCAAACTTGACAGCACCATGGACAAACAAAGTTGGGATCAGCACCCTATCATCGCGCAAATAAAATCCCAGTCCGAGAAGCAAAGCGAAGAGATGATGACGTTGATTCGCCAACACCAGCATTCAACGCACTTCGATAACCCAATCTTCGAGCTAAAAAACGGTAAGGTGGAATACACCGAAAAGACCATTTTTACTGATTTAAACTGGCGTATAGATAAAGGTCAGCATTGGCAAGTAAAGGGACCAAATGGCTGCGGTAAAAGCACGTTGTTAGGGCTGATATTTGGCGACCATCCGCAATGCTATAGCAACGATATCCATATCTTTGGTAAGAAGCGTGGCACCGGAGAAACTATTTGGGAAATCAAACAACACATTGGCATGGTTTCTTCGGCGTTACATCTTCAGTACCGAGTCAACTGCAGTGCCTTGGAGGTGATTCTGTCCGGCTTCTATGACTCAATAGGTCTTTATTCACAACCAAGTAAAAAAGAAATCAGCATAGCCAAAGAATGGCTAACGATTCTCCACATGACGCAGTATGAGAAAACGTCGTTTAAACAATTGGAATACGGACAACAACGCTTACTTTTGATTGCTAGAGCGATTGTAAAACAGCCTACCCTGCTGATTTTGGACGAACCCTACCAAGGTCTGGACTACTTAGGACGAGTGCTAGTAAAGAACACCTTAGAGCTGATCGCCAAAGAGCACCTAAGCCAGCTTCTCTACGTTTCCCATTATCAAGAAGATGGCTTAGACAGCATTCAGAATTATCTTGAGTTTAAGTTTGATCAAACGGCTCAATGTTACAAAGGGCACATCGAATAAGACGCCTACTTCGCATTGCCGACCACTTCTGCGTAAGGGAGTGGTTTGGCATACAAGTACCCTTGATGAAGGGTTACGCCCAGCGATCTTAAGTGGGCAGCTTGTTCCTCTGTTTCTACCCCTTCAGCAATAAGATCTACGTTCAGATCACCCGCAAGCCTTACGATAGCGTTGAGCACTGTCGAGTTCACGCTATCGATGCCAATAGTATCAATAAAACACTTATCTATTTTTAAATAGTCTACCTTCATATGCTGAAGGACTGCTAAGGCTGTCTGACCAGTACCAAAATCATCTATCAGGACTGGTATACCATGCACTCGCAGCGCAGCAATGTGTTTTCTCGCACTGTCATCAATCAACTGCCTTTCAGTGATTTCTATACTCAATTCGACATTGTTTGTTTTGAGCTTGCGATGAATATTCTCGATCTTTCTTATTACCTGAGAACCAACGAGGTATCCAGGAGGCACATTCACTCCCAAATGAATTGGCGTTTCAAACTTAACTTTAGAGAAATCGTTCGACACTTTTTCGAGAACGTAATCGGTCAGCGATTCGACTAACCCATTGCTTTCTGCCGCAGGAATGAACTCATCGGGTGATATAAAGCCTCTTAATTTGTGAGGCCAACGAATCAACGCTTCATAACCAAATGCATGCCCTGTTGTCGCGTCATATTGTGGTTGGTAATAAAGCAAAAGATCTTGGCGTTTTAATGCCTTTCTTAGTTCGGAAACCAGACTACGTTGTGGGTCAACAAAACGATGAATAACGACAATGAGTAAGTAGAACACCAACAAAATAGGTACCGCAGAGATTGCGTAGGAAAGCAGTTTTTGATCGACATAGATATCACTCGCCTCTATCAGTGCGTCGTAATTAAACTCGTTTGAATGGGCTAATGACACCGCATTCTGTCCGTGCTTTGAAGCGTTTTTAGGTGCCGACGCTCCTCCAACAAACATCGCAGACCGCTTCAGACGTACATCGTTACGATAACCAACAGTGACGCCAAAATAATCGCGATCAACGACAGTAATCGCTTTATATTCCGGACGCTTTTCACTTTTGGTGATCAGAAAAAGAACCTGTTCTTCGTAACCTTTAAGATGACCGAAAGACAATTGCCCGTTGCTATAAATATGCGTGTAATCGGTCAAAGGTCGAGACATCGCGCCTTGTTTTGACGAGCACACTATTTGATCCCCCTTCACAATGAGCATTTCATCAATGTCACGTTCGAACATCAGGTTCTGTTGCAGGGCTTCACAACGCTCAGGGTTAATCAGTGCCGTCCTATTTTCGGTCTTGATCTGAGAGAGGATCTCGTCCGCCACTTGGACATTTTTATCCAATATATGATCGAGGTTTCTCTGAATGCTTTGGTTTGCTAAATAAAACACCTCCGCAACAATCAATGGCAGCGGGAGCATGTAGATAACGGCTTTTTTCAAAAGCTCTTTATTTATCATCAAAAAGATGCCTTTTTTCAATCAGAATTAGTAATATCAAACGATTACTCTTCATTTATCAGCAAGTTAGAAACAACGTTTCATTCACCCCACTGAAAGCACTTCCACTGATTGAGTATGGTTAACAAGACTCAAAGTGGCAAATATAACAATAACTTATTGATATGTGGCTCATTTGCGAGACAGAGGTTATCAGGTTTCTTTACTCAGGTACGATGCGTGAAGAGGAATTCACATAAAATTTGCGTTTGGTTGTTCACTCAAAATCCGGTTGGCTTTCGCTATCTCTAAAGAACAGTAACCATCAAACAAGGGCTGCCAATTTACCTCTAAAATATTAATATGCCATTTTCTCACTGTATGAGAATATCCACTTCTAATTATTTTCCTTTTCTCAGCAACTAAGAATTATAGTTGTTGCATACTCATTATCACGTTACAACACACTCATGACGACAAACAAAGCCAACGCTAACCAAGTCAACGAAAAGGCGCTGCAATTGCTAATGCAAGTCGCAGTTAGTCCATTCCCAGTCTCTGCGAAAACACTCAGTGAACAACTGAATGTGCCTTTAAGCAGTCTTTATAGACACTTAAAGCTCCTCAAAGAGTGGAACTTGATAGAGGAAAGCGTGCACGACAAAACATTTGTGGTTGGTCCTGCCGCCTTGCTGTTAATGCACAGCTATGAGACCGCTCAACACGGTTTGGACATGGTAGAAACCATCCTTGCTCGTTTGGTTCAGCAAACCGGCGAAATGGCAGCTTATATGGTGCCATCTGGTTATCGTGCGCTTTGTGTCAGACAAAAAGAGAGTATGCAGGCGCTTCGATGCAGCTACGTCCAGGGTCAAAGTCAACCATTGCTTCGTGGCGCCTCATCTAAGGTGATGCTGGCTTTCATGCCTCAAAGTCGTTGTGAAAAGATCTTACGCCACTTTGGTCAAGATCATCGTCTCAACGAGTGGGAACAGGAACTCAGCACCATTCGTAAGAACGGATACGCTGTCAGTACATCAGAAATCGATCCTGGTGTCTCTGGCATCAGTGCACCAGTCATGAAAGGAAGTAAATTGATTGGCGCCGTCTCGGTCATGGCTCCGGCTCACCGAGTCGAAAAGGATAAGCAGCGTATCATTTTGCATGTGTTGCAGGCAGCGAGGGCGTTGCCGCCAGAAAGGTAATTCATCATGTTGAGCTTTTTCAAACGTTACAAATTTCATCGAGCTGACAAGCCAATTCATCACTACCCTTTTTCATTTATGACGGTATGTGAACATTTAGCCCCGATGAGCCGCGGAACGTTTGAATTAGCTGATCAAAGCTTAGAAAATGCCAGCGATTGGCTATATCAGCAACATGATCAAGGCTCAGCAGCCAACCTTGGGCACTTTTCCCATCATCAAATCGAGACTGGTGATTTTCAAGAAGCACTGAGCTTATCTCTTTCTCGTCATTCCGTTCCCGTTGTGTTGTCCAATTGCACAGAAGCAGTGCTATCTATGCTGCCCGTTGTCGTTTGTGATGATGACGAAGTGGGCATTATTCACATTGGTCATAAAATGAATTTAAACCCAACACTTGAGCCTCGTGTTGGGTCTGCGTTCCATTTTGCGTTATCCCGTTACCAAAACGTGCGATTGTTCTTTGCAGGCTCTAGTGAGCAAGATACCAAACAAGAAGTATGGGAATATGCAGAAGACCAAGGCTGTGACTGGGTAACCGACCGAGAGTTCTGCTTTCGTCACCGCAACCATCTAAAACAACAAATGGGTAACTACTTAGATCACTGCAATCAAGTGATTGTCTCGATTGATTTGGCATCACTACTGACCAAAAACAGCCTTGATGGAACACCAGCTCTCGATATTCAAATGGTGTTACGCACCATTCGTTTGTGCTTGGTATCTGGCAAAGTAAAAGCCATTCAGTTAGTCGGCGATCGAGATAGACTTGTATACTCAAAACAAACCAAAGCGATCCTTGAAGAGCTGTACCAAATGGCACCTTTAATTGATCACGCAGCCTAATATCTTTGCCTACTGAAACTGAGAGCCAATGACCATTCGTTGGCTCTGCTGCACTTCGTACAAAAATCACCCTTTCTTATTATTTTTTAACAATTTATTACGTCAAAAGTGCGACACAGTTCAGCTCCACATCTTGAACTAAGATCACATTCAAGTTTTAATACTCATCATATGAACTTGGAACAACATACGAAATAAAAAATAACCACAGTTCAATAAGTAAGCGTTAAATAAAAAATAGTACAAGTCGTTGAATCATTCTCTGTGAGTCCATTGCTCACTCTCGCTTGGTGCCATTAAGTTCCACTAAATTTAGGACACTTGATGATGCGCTTTATTAGCATTTTAAGTACAGCATTACTCTTACCCGCGATGGCTGAGGCAAAAGTTTATGATCTTGCCGATATTCCAACGTTGAACGAAATTTGTGCGGGTGATGGATTCACAGTGCAAGGAAACCTCTACACCTGCTCTAGTTCCATTAGCATCCCTGAAGGTGCTCACATCACCAACTCAAATCCTACCCCTCAAACTGCAACGATCGTTGCTCACGGCAATGTTGAGCTCAAAGGGAAAAACAATATTGGCTCTGAAGCAACGCCCATTAATATCAAGACCGAAGGTGGGGACTTTGAGATCATCGTCGAAAATACTGGAGAACCAAGCAAGATAGTCGGTAATTTAACCTCGCATGGTCTGCTTTCTATCAAAGATACGATTGTTTTTGGTCATGTCGAAAGTGCCGGTGGCAGTATTTTAATCAAAGGACAATCCAACTTTGTGTTTGGCGACATTTATGCTCTTCGAAAAGTAGAACTTGAACAAACTCAGGTAGATGGTGACGTCTATGCCGGTTCTTCGAGCTCGAACATGTTAGACACATCTCTATTGGCGAAAGACAGCGTGGTCAATGGCAACCTGAAGAGCGCCGGCAATATCAAGCTAGTTCAAGCAAAAGTCTGCGGAGATTTAAACTCAGAAGGTCAACACATCTTTTCAGAAGGCGGTCGGAGCCAAATTGTTGGCAATACGAGTGCATTTGCAACAGTCGACTTTAAGAATATCGATATCTTTGGTACCAACAACCTAACCAATAGCGTTAAAGGTAACAAAGTCACCATCGATGCCATAAGTAACGTTTACGCGCCTAAATTAGCAATAAACTCATTTCAAAAAACCACACTGCAAGATACCTCAATATGTGGCTTTGTTTACTCTGCAGTTGCGATTGATACGGTTCCTGCAAACTACTGCGGCTTTGACGATGCAGATTGTACATACAGCAACCAAGTATCTAAGTTGTGTCCGATACCAGAAGAGATACCAATCTGCGATATTACACCACCAACTGATGACGATTATGACCTTATCGTCTCACCGACAGATGATATGGCATTAATGTGCGGTGACGATTTACCGGTTTTTACCGTAAAAACAACAAACAAAGGGGAAGCTGCGAGTGCAAAAGTTGTCGCTGCGTTATCTGATCCAAAATTGTTTTCGCTGCAAATGGTCGAAGGCAAAACCGAAGTTGACGAAAACACCTTTATTTCAAACGATGAAGGAACACTGATCATTAAGGTCATCCCGAAAGACATAGACTCAATCGCACTGGATGCAAGCTATAGCCTAACCTTCTCTCTGCTCGACGACACTAACAAAACTCAAGACGTAAAGTTCATGTTTACGCCTTTCATGTTTGAAGCTTACTCGGTCATGTCTGGGGAGTCTCTGGATGATATCAAAGTCATTGCGGGTAAGGAGAAAGATGTACACATGAGATTGCTCGCGTGTACCTCTGGAGATCAACCCGTTATCGCTTCCAATTACAATGGGTCACCCACAGTTAATCCAACAATTACACAACCTAAAAGTGGCAAGTTCGGTGATTTTAAGCTTTTAAACGACTTTAAGAATGGTGAATCAGAAGAGTCGAAGTTGAAAACCTATGAATCAGGGCAATTTAGAGTCGAATTATCGGATAGTTTTCAATGCGCTGATTATAAAGACTGTCCAAGTAGTGGCTCAGTCCCAGTCACAGGGCATTTCAACGTTAGTTCTCGTCCTTGGACTTTGGCTATCTGTGACGGCTCTACCCCACTTGCCTCAGGTACATCAGAAAGTGGAGAGGGTTTCATCGCGGCGGGAGACTACTTTTCTCTTTCAGTAAAACCCATCGTTTGGCAAAACAAAGCGCTGCATACGGATGAAGTAAATACCTCGAATTACTGTAACGCCAGAGTAACGAGTAACTTTATGATGGAGGATGCTCCTGCGGCCAGCATCGTCCTTACCAGTTCACAGCAAACACCAAAGGCAACTGCCGAGCAGACTCATACCTTACTGCGCAGTTCAAATACCCTAAAACTGAGCCATACCGAGAGTGAAAACTCACGCTATTACTTCTCTCAGCTAGTTTGGGACGAAGTCGGCAGCTTAAAAATTAAAGCGCAGCTCGATACTACCTATCTGGGAATGACAGTGAACACAGGCTACCGAAATATCGGTCGCTTCTATGCCAAATACTTCGAGGCAAAAGATGCAGAATGGCAATACCCTGAGAAGCAAGACTTCATCTATATGAACCAGCCATTTGAGCAAGTTACCTATGATGTTGTGGCCCTTAACGCCAAGGAGAAAAACATCGAAAACTACGTGCATTTTAATCCCGCTTTACGCGAGAGTTTTTACCTTGGGGAACTCAGTGACTATACGAACCGATTTATTCCACCAGCAGCAAACAGCGCGGTATGGAACCTAGAGGCAGGAGCAAGCGTTGGAACTTTCACTATTGTTAAACCAGCGAACCATGCGACTTGCGAGAACAGTCCTTGCTGGAAGAAAGATGAAACCGATGGACGCTATCCAGACGGACCATTCAACAAAGTAAAAGACAATACAACAACCAAGACAAAAATAGGTTTGGCTTTCATCAAGCCAGTCGACGAAATTCACTTCATTGACGACACTCATATTCTGAAAGAGCAGCCAGATATTCGCTTTGGTAGACTCAACTTTAAAGATGTCGGGGGCAACCAAGGCATGACCATAAAAGTCCCACTGGATGTCGAAGTTTGGCACAACGGACGCTTTGTTACCCACTTTGACGACAGCGCGACCACGGCAAATGGACAGCATCATTCACGCACGCCAATTTGGTCCAACTCTGATCCTGACAACACTAAGTTATCTGGTGAAGGCACCATGCTGGCTGGCAGAACCTACGATATCGTAGCCAGCCAAGTCGATTCCGCGCGAGAGCAAGTTCGATTCCACTTAGACTTAAGCGACAAGGGAAACAACTTACCTTGGCTTAAATACAATTGGGATAAGAAGAGCAAAGCCGAAGACAACCCACCCACTGTGGTCACCTTCGGGATTCATAGAGGGAATGACCGCATTATCTACCGCGGAGAACCGAACTTCATTGGTATGAATTAAACCGTTTGTATTTCCCCAAATCACCGAGGTGATGGTTAGGTTTCGTGAGTATAAACACAAACAAAAACGCCCCTCGTCATGAGGGGCGTTTTTTATATTCTGAAGTTAGTTAGAAGAGCGACGTGCTTTCAAACGTTTTACCATTGCTAGACGACGTTCAGCTGAACCTTGGTCTGTTGCCGATTGGTTCGGGTTGTTACGACGACCTTGGCGGTTCTTGAAAGCTGGTTTTGAGTTTAGCTTCTCAATGTACGTTTCACGTTGTTTTGGTTCGTAACCTGCAAGTTCGATACGGCGAATACGCTGTTGAATAAGGTTTTCAACCTGTACTACCGTTAGCTCTTCTTCGCGGTTAACAAACGAAACGGCGTGACCTTGCTTACCAGCACGACCTGTACGACCGATGCGATGAACGTAATCTTCCGCTAGGAATGGCATATCGTAGTTCACAACGTGTGGTAGATCTTCAATATCCAAACCACGCGCTGCAACATCCGTTGCGACCATTACACGAGCTTTGCCCGTTTTGAATTCTTCTAGCGCACGACGACGAGCACTTTGCGCACGGTCACCATGACAAACAACCGCTTTAATGCCATCAAGCTTAAGCTCTTTTACTACATCGTTCGCTGTTTCTTTGTAGTTCACGAACACCAATACTTGCTTCCAGTTTTTACGACCAATTAACTCAGAAAGCAGTTCTGTTTTACGTTCTTGATCCACTGGGTAAAGGACGTGCGCAACCGTCTGTGCAGTCGTGTTCGCACGCTCTACTTCGATACGTTTTGGCTTGCGCAGAATGTCTCTCGCCAATAGGTTTAGTTGACTAGACGTCGTTGCTGAGAACATCATGATTTGTGGGTCAGTATCCACATCCAGCATGATCTTACGTACCGCATGGATAAAGCCCATGTCCAAGATACGGTCTGCCTCATCAAACACAAGAAACTCGATGTTCGCTACTGACACATTACCTTGTTCGATGTGCTCTTCAAGACGACCTGGCGTCGCCACCAAAATGTCGACACCGCGCTCTAATGCAGAAATTTGAGAAGACATCTTGCGACCACCAAAGATCGCAGCAACCGATAGCTCTGTATACTTAGTGTACGCTTTGATGTTATCTGCGATTTGCTCTGCTAGCTCGCGAGTTGGAGCCATGATAAGCGCACGTGCCGTTTTACGAGATGCACTACGACCAGATTCCAACAACTGTTGAATCATAGGTAACGAGAACGCGGCAGTTTTGCCCGTACCCGTCTGTGCAGTGGCAAAAATATCATGACCTTTACGAGCCATTGGAATCGCCTTCTGTTGAATTGGCGTTAACTTCTCATAACCGCATTCTGCCAGTGCTTTTACCACTTCTGGCGCAAAACCTTGAGATGAAAATGACATTGAGCGTATTCCTTAAACAAATCACTAAATAGCTTTAAAAATTTTAGCGGTGCACTATACCCGAATTCGAGTGATTTATCTCACTTTTCTCATGCGTTCACGTAAAAACTCATGGAATCACGCGAGTTTCGATTCGGTACTCTTTATTTTATGCCCAACTTTCGTTTACTGAATGAAGAAATAACGATTTTTCCCCGATTTCTTCGCTTCATACATCGCCATATCGGCTTGGTGCATGAGGTCATCAAACGTGCATTCCGGCTCGCAAGAATAGCAGCCACCTATTGAACTGGTCACTTGATGGAACTTACCTTCTACCACTTCGATTGGGTCTTGGATTAAATGAATAAGAGACGCCGCGTAATGTTCAGGGTTTTCCATATGTTCGGTATTGCTCAAAAGGATGGCGAACTCATCGCCACCTAAGCGAGCGAGCAACGCTCTAGAACCGAATACACGACGCATTACCGATGCAATGTGAACCAGTGTTTTGTCCCCTGCAGCATGCCCATATTCATCATTAATGAACTTAAAGCCATCCAAATCGAGATAGATCAAACACGCCTTTTTGCCCTCTTTAAAACAACGCGCTAGGGTTAGCGTCGCTTGTTCTTGAAACGCAGCGCGGTTCACTAATCCTGTTAAGCTATCGTGGTGTGCAAGGTAATGAATGCGTTGATTATCGGAGAAAGCACGTAGCTGGAATCGAGCGATAAAATACGCCAGAGCGACAGCCAAAACCATACCCACTTGCATTAACCATTGACGTTCGTAAATGCCACTACTGATCTCTTTGCGTTTCGCAAAATCAACATAAGACACCAACTTCCATGCTGTTGAGCTGTTTTCGCTCACATGGTAATTCTGGAAACAATAGGGGTTAATTCTGTCCACAGCGCCAACAGACTCTATGGTCATGATGCCATGTTCAGTCTCAATCTGACCGGATTGCGTTTGCTTGATTTGAGCAGCTAATTCAGGGTAAGCATTGTAGACGGTCTCTTGTTGCCTATCGGAATACATAAACGCAAATTCTGCGTCTCGGTTTTGCTTGTTAAAAAGGAAATAGCCGTCTTTATTCAAAAGCATGTAGTTAGTACCCATGTCGAGATTGAACAACGCCATACCTTCCATCAAGTACTTGGCTAAGTAGTTAACCACCACGATCCCTCGCTTGTTTCCCTGCTTATCAAATACTGGCGTCGCCAAGCGGATCATTGGTTTGAGAGGAACTTCGATCTGTCCGTGTTCTATATTTAGGTCCAGAGGAGATACATAGATTTTACGGCATCCAAGTTTAAGGGCTTTTGAAAAATAGTAGCGTTTCGCTTTATTCTGTAATTCTTTCTTAGGTACGACTTCAGAATGACCACCATTAAAGTTGATTCGGATAACTTCATTACCCTGCATATCAAGATAGCGGAGCTGGTCATACACTTCTTTACGTTGACTCACAGCCTCTAGAATCGAATTCAAGCGAGACAATTCAGCACGTTGCGCTTGTTCAGAAGGAAGCTCAAGGGTTTCGTAAACTCGTCTCGCTGCCATGATATCCGCCAACAGAGCCGTCTCTCTCACTACCGACCCCATCACCCACTCAATGTACTGTTTCTTGCCTTTTAATAGCGCTTGTTGCTGCACACGAATATTGCTTTTTGCCGCTTCTTCCGATGCTGATTTGTCGTAATGAATGATGGCGCCAAATACGGCAACTAACAAAAAGAAAATCGCGACAAAGCGTAAACAAAAGAACTTCAGTTCCGAGAGGGTAAAGGTAGGATTCAAGAGATCTCCGGTTTCTTATAGCGCGAGAAAACCGGCGATTATAGTGATACGCGTCGCATATATATAGAGCAACGGCGATAATAAATTTCTATCGTCTCAATAACAAGATTCTATCGAAAAAGACCCAAGTCGATACTCAGGTCTTAATTTTGAGCACTTAACGCTCAGTTATCGATGCCACAAAGCTTAAGTAGAATCGCTTCGAGCTGGTCCCATGGCATTAGTTGTGAGTCGATCACCTCAAGACGAGATTCGAAACCTTCTAGGCTCATTTGGTTTACCGACACCACGCCATTTGCCACGTTAAACGCGAAACAACCTTGGTCTGTGTTAACAACCGCTTTAACACGTTCTGCTGTCAGATCCGATAACATGGAGAACAATTGATCAAAATTAAAGTGGTATTCGGCACCAAACAACCAGCCACAGCTGTAATAGCCCTGTCCTTTGTTTTCTTTACGGATGAACGCTTCGCCAGGAGGCAACTGAAATTGTGGCTCTTGATGCGCGTGATCATGATGATGAGCTTCGATATGAGAAGAAGCACTACCGTGCACGCGTTCAATATCCAACACTTCAATAGGAAGATCACCATCATGAATCAGTTTGCTGAACACTTTTGAAGGCGATTGGTCCGTCACCCAATCGTTGAAAACATCAATGTCATGGCTGGTACACAGATCAACTTTGCTGCCAATAACCACATCCGCGCTATCTAGCTGATCGACGAAGTTCTTATTTGATAGGTACTTCTCAACGCTGAGGTTACGAGGGTCCACCAGCGCGATGGTTGCTTTTAAATCAACATACGGCAGGTACTGATCAGAAGTCAGCGTTGCAATGACTTGCTTTGGATGCCCCAAGCCCGTTGGTTCAATAAGAAGACGATCAGGTTTTTGGCGTAACAATGCTGTAATACCAACAGACATCGGCACACCAGCCGTACAACACATACAGCCACCAGGAACTTCTTTGATCATTGCGCCCTGGTCAGTCATCATCGCGCCATCGATACCAATCTCGCCGAACTCATTCACTAACACTGCCCAGTTTTCGTTTTCTGGTTTGTTTTTCAATAAGTTCAGAATAGTCGTGGTTTTACCGACGCCAAGAAATCCCGTCAGTATGTTGGTAGGTACTCGATTTGACATGCTTTTCTCCGACAAGCTTGTGCTTTAATGCTTAGCCAAAAGTATACGGAGAATGTGACATGCTTCAACGCTTTTTATCTCGGGAGTTTAAGCCCTGATGAAGCGCTTTTGCTTTAGTTTGCTGTGATCGTTCGTAATAACCAAACGCATCTGCATTGCCTACGCCAGATAGATGCATGCTGGTATGAATGACACAAGTAAAGAACGCCACAATGGCAACGAGTATAGGAAGCAGTCCGAGAGTGTTTTCGAATTTTAGGGCCGCAATAGCCAAAGCGAAAACAACCGCAGAGGAAAGCGCAATGATCTTACTTCTATTGCTTTTCATGATAGTTCGCCTTTTTTATTGAAACGAGAGAGCGAAATGAATGAGTTGAACTCTTTCATCTGTCACTTCAATGCTACTCCTTTCATAGCCCACAAAATTTGAGCAACTTAACAGATACAAGAACACCGAGCGATGTGCCTAATGACAGAGGCTCGGTGATATCTCGTCAGCAAATCTGCCCTGCGGTCACGGCGATATCTGATTCATTATCTATGGCTACCTGAGCCAATCGCGCCAACCCTTCAACAATGACGTCCAGTAACATCGTAGGCTGGTTGCCCGAGCTATCTTGTTCTGGCAAAAGTGGGATATGCACAAAACCATGACGTACCGATTTATCGCGTAAATAATGTTGAACACCATAAAAGAGATGATTACATACGAAGGTCCCTGCCGTGTTTGAGACTTGGCATGGAATGTTTTCTTGTTGCAGTGCTCTTGTTATCGCCTTAATCGGTAACGTCGTAAAATAAGCATCCGGACCATCAGGGATCACTGGTTCATCTATCGGTTGATGACCACCATTATCCGGAATACGAAAGTCATCCACATTAATTGCAACGCGCTCAGGAGTAATCGCAGTACGTCCTGCCGCTTGACCAACTGTGATAACAATATCGGGCTGATGCAGTTCTATTGATTCAATCACTGCTTCAATGGATTCATATCGAGTAACAGGCACTTGGCACATTACCACTTCACCCCCATCGAGTTTTCTACCGTTTAAGCGCTTTACGGCCTCTAAGGCAGGGTTGATAGATTCCCCACCAAAGGGTTCAAAACCAGTAATCAAAACTTTCTTCATAGTGGCGGGTCTCATAGTAGTGGTCTTAACGACTTGTTGATGATGAATTTACAACAGCTTAGCTATAGAACGTGAAGCATTATTACATCGCTTTTCCCACCCACCAAAGATTACGCTGCGCTTCGGATTGAAAATCTGAGATCCACCCTGATTTCACCATTGCTTGCTTGAATTCAAACCACTCGCATGTCCCTACTCCTCGTCCCTTGAGCCATTTGGTTAGTACAAATCCTTTCTTGGTTTCTGTCCGTAACTTAGGTAGAGTACGCGACCATTGAGTATCTACAATTCGAAGAGATTGAATACGATGAACATTGATAATCAAGTTATCGAAACACTAGAAGAGCTTGAAGCCTTCTTACACCTTATTGAAAGTGGCGCACTGGGTCTTGAGGGCGTAACCGGTGTGGCACTTGCGACAACGAACACAGATGGTCGTCCATTTGTGGCAGTATTGGGTGACAAACACCAATTGATCCTTGGTCGTTGGGTTTCTCAGCACGTTTACGATAACGGTAAAGACATCGTTCGTAACGGTCCACAGCGCAAACACTAATCGAATGTTTTTACCTCTAATCTTAGAGGGTTCTAAAACAGTAAAGCTCGCTTAAACAGCGAGCTTTTTTATGTCTATTGTCAGAGGTTTAAGGTAATTCCTACAAGCCCTGTTTGGTTTCTAAGCTATTGTTCAAAAATAAAAAATAAGCTTGCCACCAACGACTTAACTCGTGACATTTCGCTGACAAAACTGCGAAAGAAACTCCTAGAATTTATCTCGGAAGCGATTCTAATGTTCGTTTCCGGACACCATCGCAGAGCAGTGTTCCTAGTTGCTCTGTTTGCCTCGTTTAGTCCGCTTGACAGCCTTGGACTAAGCGGGGCTTTTTTCTGGCATCAACGAAAAGATAACGGCTAATTAGCGAACCCAAGTGAGCTCGATTGTTTCTCTTCGTGAGAACATCTCGATATGAGAAGCCACAACAGCCTTCACTTTTACCAACAATTCTTCAGATTCCGCTTCACAGATAACCAAGAGGCACTCCCCTTCCAACCTAAATTCCGTGCTTCCGACAGGAAACGTCACTAAGCCCTTTTCGTCATTCCAAGTCGCAGGTACCTTGCGAGCAAAATGGCGACATAAGGTGACGAGGTATTTACTCGCATGCTCGCTTTCGATTTTCGTCGTTTCTTTGATCATTGGTTTACACTTCCCTTCATAAACTAATCTCTCTCGCTAGGCTGTACCTTTCGAGCTCTCCAGAATAAAAAATGGCTCTCTGATGAGAGCCAAATAGCTAAGGTTGTTATACCCAAGTGACTTCAAGATGCAGGATTCAGAGCGCTGTCATTGATTCGAGAGTAAGGAAAACAACGCAGTGTAATAGCTAGCTCTTTCCAAGT
>NZ_JAKRGG010000042.1:0-44017 GCF_022347645.1 Vibrio sp. MMH1-50 | reverse complement strand
TTGGCTTGTATACTTTGTTGCCGATTCTTGATTTAGAGTGACTAGATCTTTAAATCGTCGCCGCGTCTACAAACCAAGTCATTCTCGCTGAACCTAGCAACTCGAGGTTACTTGGGTATAGTCTAAGAATGTTAGAAATGAAGGTGGTGGAAACCGGGGAACGAGACATCGAGTCGGTTCGCCGGTATTGGGGATAAACAAAAGCCCGCAGTATGACCAACGGGCTTAATGTCTGGGTCTGTAGACTGTTTAAACAGCTTCCTCAAACTGTTTGTCATCTTCCTCTTCAAGTTGCTGAATATGTCGATTTGCTTGCTGAAGCTGGTACATCTGCGCGTATCGTCCATTGTGTTTTAACAGCGCTTTGTGCGTGCCACTTTCAACCAAATCGCCATGATGCAAAACGATAATCTGATCGGCATCTAAAATAGTCGATAATCGGTGCGCAATGACGACAAGCGTCATATCTTGGCGCAGAACTTCTAAGCTTTTTTGAATCAGAGCTTCAGTACCCGAATCGATGTTCGCGGTTGCCTCATCCAAGATAAGGATTTTTGGTTTAGCCACCAAAACACGCGCCAGCGCAAGCAACTGCTTTTGACCTGCAGAAAGATTCGTTTCGCCTTGTCCAAGTTGTGTGTCTAGACCATTCGGATAACGACGAATTTGTTCTGCCAATCCTACCTTTTCTAGTGCATCCCAAACTTGAGTATCTTCGACCGCTCTACCTAAAGAAATATTTTCTTTTACGCTAGCAGGTAAAATATGCGGGTCTTGTTGAACCATGGCAACGTCTTTACGAAGTACGTCTTTTCCTAGGGACTTTAATGGGCGACCATCGATGCGTAACTCACCGATGTTCGTTGGATAAAAGCCCATCAGTAGTGATGCGAGGGTACTTTTACCACTGCCGGTATGACCAACAAGAGCGATAAAGTCTTGGTGAGCAGCTTTGAGAGAAATGTCTTTCAACACGTCTTGTTTGCCATCGTAGCTGAAAGTGAGGTTGCTCAATTCGATTGCACCCGTTTGGAGTGGGCGGTGATCGTCACCATAGGTTTGTTCTTTCGCATCCATCAACTCGAACACTCGCTCACTCGATACTAATGCTTGCTGAAGTAATGCCAACTGCTGAGTCATTTCAATCAAAGGTTCAGTTACGCGCGCTAAGTAGCTTATGAAGGCATAAAGAACGCCGACACCAATCATTTCTACGCCATTAAAACCAAAGATAGCAACGAGTGAGAGTAGTGCAAGACCCGCGAGTAAATCCATGAGCGGACGCAGTAGGAAGCCGTTCAAACGAATAACTTTCTTTGATGCGACTAAATGATCTGCGGTGAGCCCGTTGAATTGCTTGTTGAATCGTTCTTCTTGCTGCATCAACTGCACTACACTCATGCCTTGAATAGACTCACTCAAGTTGGCGTTAATGTCTGTCAGTAAATCACGCATGTTGCGGTAGCTTTCGGTACTTAGTTTTTTGAACAGGTACATGAAGCCGATAACGATAGGTAGGAGCACTAACACCACGATCGTCAGTTTCCAGCTCATGTAAAACATAACCCCAAGCATTACCAAGATCATCACCGCGTTCTTCACTACCGTCGCGATTAGCAGTTCGTAAAACTGTTGCAGCGATTCCGTGTCGTTGGTGATTCTTGAAACCAACTTACCAGCAGGAGTGTAATCAAACTCGGACAAGGGTTGCTTGATGACGCCAGCGAAAACTTGTTTGCGAATCGTTTTTATTGTGTTGGTCGCCACAATGCTGAACTGCAGCGATTGGAAATATTGAAACGTCGCTGAAATAAGCTGTAATGCGATGTAGCCCGCTGCCAATGAAATCAAAATATCTCGTGAATAATCACCTTTCGCGATGTGTTCATCAATAAAGTATTGAACGAGCCAAGGTCCACCCGCGCTGGCTAACGCGGCTATAAACAGCAGTGCTAAGCCTTTTAACATCGGCTTTGGTTGCGACAATGGGTAAGACAATAACCGTTTAAACGTTGTTGATTGCTTCATTATTCGTCCTCCATTGCTTGTTCTAGTTTTTGATATTGGTACATCTCTGCGTACCAACCTTGCCGCTCAAGAAGCGAGCGATGTTGACCACGTTCTGCGATGTGACCGTGGTTGAGTACGACAATCTCTTCGGCTGCCTCTAACGCAGTGAGGCGATGAGCGATGACGATTAACGCCTGTTCACGGTAATGCGTCTCTAGGTTCTTTAGTATTTGATGCTCTGTACGCCCATCAACGGCAGATAGAGCGTCATCTAAGACCAGCACTTGTGCATTGAGCAACATGGCACGAGCAATAGCGATACGTTGTTTCTGACCTCCAGAGAGGGTAATGCCTTTTTCGCCCACTTCTGTTTGATAGCCTTCAGGAAACTTCTCAATATCGTCGTGGATACAAGCTAGTTTCGCCGCACGATAAACGTCTTCTTTTGATGCGTCAGGGTTACCTAGAGCGATGTTGTCGAAGATAGATTTAGAGAACAAGAACGGGCTTTGATTGACCACGGCAAAGCGGTTTCGCCATTCTGGTAAGAGTGCGTTTTTGATTTTGATATCACCAAATTGAATCGTACCGTTGTCCATGTCATGTTGACGAAGCAGTAGGGTTAGCAAGGTTGATTTGCCACTACCGACAGGACCTGCAATGCCGAGCATTTTTCCAGGCTCCAAAGTGATGTGAACATCGGTGAGCGCAGCGGGCAGATCTTTTGACCAGTGGAACTCATTAATCTTGATCTGCAAAGGTAATGGATCCGTGCCTAATGGTGTATCGCCACTGATGATTTCTGGCTTCTCATCAAATATTTCTTGTAGGCGATTCCACGCAGCAGAGCCTCGTTCCAGAATATTGAACAAGAACGCGAATGCCAACATCGGCCAGATCATAAGACCTAAGTACATGGTAAATGCGGTCAAATCCCCAAGTGTAATATCACCTTGGTCAACTAAATACGCACCTGATGCCACGCTTAGGAAGAAAGACATGCCAATGGTCAATTGGATTGCTGGGTCAAAACGTGCGTCAACGCGAGCTACCGCGATATTCTTCTCGCCAGTATCATCGACGACATCTTCAAAACGCTTTTGCTCTTGGTTTTCTAACCCAAAAGCTCGCAGCATACGTACGCCATTCAATGATTCTTGAGTCATGTCTGACATTGTGGAGAAAGCTTCTTGTGCGATCTTAAAACGCTTATGCAGAATGCGAACAATGAAAAAGATGATGATCGCGAGGAATGGCATCGGTAAAAGAGCCATTAACGTCAGCTTCCAACTGATTTGTGTCACCATAATAATGAAAACAGCAATACCCGTAATCACCGAATCTGCCGCGGTTAATACGCCTTCACCGGCTGTCATCACGACGTTGCGCACGTCATTGGTGCCACGAGCCATCAGGTCGCCAGTTTTGTATCTTTCGAAGAATCGAGGAGGTTGCGTGGATATATGGCGGTAGAGTCGGTTACGTAAAATAGTGCCTAATTCCCAACTCGCGCCAAATAACCAGATACGCCACAGAATTCGACAGCCATATATCGCAAAAAATAACGCAATAAGCCCGGTTAACCACATCAGTAAGGTGCTGGTTTCTAGCGTGTTATCAACCACACCATCGACAATAATGCCGACTGCTTTAGGGGGAACAAGTTGAAGGGCTGAAATGACGGCAAACAATAGGATTGACCCCACATATTGTTTCCATTTGAGTTGGAAGTACCAACGCAGCTGCCAGAATATTCTCATTTCGCCTCCTGCTTAAATTATTGAATTTGTTATAGAACTATTATTGAGCGAATTAATGAGTTTACAAGCGGAATTTTTGAGCGAAATGAAAAACAATACAATGTGTCGATTTGGAAGGAACAGTGTGGTTTGCTGCCTTATGTATCGCTGAAAGGTGTGGATGTAACGAGATAATGTGAATTTATTGTTAAATTGGAGTTTTGAAGGGTTTTGGGTTGTTAGGGGATAAAAGCTTCAAAAGTGATACTCTTGAAGCTCATTCCGAATGGTTTTAGCAGTCTCTAGTTTGAATTCCGTATTTTATTTGACCACCTGATGTTTTCGGGTAGTAAACCTCAACATAACAAAGATGAGAGATATCTACGGGCTTATTAGCAAAGCCAATCAAGAAGTAAGGTTCGTTTTCATCATCCACGCCATACCATCGATTGATAGTTAATTGAGGGTCAAAACCAGCGAGTTCTTGTGCAGGTATTACGTTCTTTATGTATCCGTAATAGCCAATTAAATCCTTAACACCATCGCTATCCAAGTCAATATTCTTGACCTCTCCACCATCGACTTGTTCTTGAGATTGCATGACTGCTTTCGCATAAACTTGATTGTTTGCGGTCATCAAAGCTTCTCTTGCGCCATGCAAGACCGCAATACGGGCGTCTTTTTGGATGTCTAAAAATTTTGGAAACGCCACAACACTTACTATTCCCAGAATGACGATACAAATCACCAATTCTATCAGAGTAAAACCTTTGGAATTACGCACAGCCAACCTCCGAATTTGCTTTTATAGACTGCTATTCTGGAACAAAATTATGGCTGGAAAGGTATTGAAAAAGAATGAAGTTATGCGATGAGTAGTCATGTTCTTATATATAAAACAAATTGCTCATTTTTTTAACTTGAAGTGTGTTTGTTTTTACATAAAAAGTTATTGAGATATCAGTAAGAAAAAGCCCCATTTCAGCTAAAATGAGGCTCGGTAAATCAGGTCGTTATGATGGATTCGTTGCGGTCTGTGAGCCTTGTTTGAAAACAAAACGCCAAATGAAAAGAACTACGGCTATGTAAGCTAGACCAACGCCAAGCGCTTGCCAGTGCATGCCGTTATACATCGCGATTGGCATCAAAGATATGATGAAGATGTCAGTGATTGAGCCTGGGACATAAGCGATGGCGTAATCATCAAGTACCTTGCTACGCATCTTTGGATCGACAATACGCAGTAGGGCAATACCCATTGCAACCGTACCCGTCAGCCAACCCCAAGAGAAGATGCCTTTTTCAAACCAATCGTCTCCCATGATGCGTGGAGCCACCCAAAAGATTAACCAAAGTGTGAAACATACGCCGCCAAGAGCTAGTACTACCATAGGCATTAAGTATTGAGCCAAGACGGTAATCTTGATTGCAGAGATACCGAAGATAATCAAATAGTCGGTGCTGATGCCCGCTGCATGTTTGAACGCGCCATCACAAAGGTAACGTGACGCTTTGGTCTGCTTTGCGACAATTCGAACCAACATACCGCCAAGGAACCCGGTTACAAACGTTGGGATCTGCACCTTATCGTGGAAGGAAGATAAATAGTTAGCAGCAACATAGGAGAACGCCGTTACTACAACCACCAATGCGGCGTGAATCGCAAAAGAATCAACCGACAGGGAAGACATAGTGTCTTTCATTACCGGTTCTTGATCATCAGGTTTAACAAGGCCTTTGCGTTCGTGTTCGTCCATGCTGTCGAATGTCGTAAAGCTACGAATCCAACCCATCTTCAATGCGAATTGCAGCATGAGCATGCCGACAGAAATCGAAATGAAGATACCCACGGTTGCGAAGGTTAAACCTAGTGTGAAGCCATCTTCCCAACCAAGCCCCGTGAATATTTCGCCAACAACAGAAGCTGAACCGTGACCGCCCATAAAGCCTGCAGACATTGTTACGCCAAAGGCTGGATTAATCTCTGGCCAGAAGAAGGTAGTGATCGCGAGACCAAACATTGCTGCAAATAACCACTGTGAAACAGAAGCGATTTGGTTGAATGCCCACAATGAGCCAGCGCGCTGTGCGACGGTCTTAGGTGATGGGACATCAGTTGCCAGACCTAACGCAGAAAAAAGTGCAGCAGTTAATAGGCTTGCGTTAGCGGTAAATGTATCGGTCCACGGCAGTATGTTTAGCAGGGCTGGTCCAAAAATCAGACCGAATAATCCCGCGAGAACCGCCGATGGAATGTACATACGTTGTAGTAGTGGCGTGTGAACGCGAATGACTTTTGCCAAAATCAATAGTAAGCCAGCAATGGCTAAGTCAGTCAGCATTAGACCTTTAGGCATTTTATCCTCCAGTAAATGCAGTCAAGGGGTAGCGTCCTTGTGACCAACCTTGATTGAAAAATCGCTCCCAACGAAAAAAGTCACATACGTGACCAAAAGTGTTGAGAAATCAATGTCGTTTTCATAAGCAAAGGAATGTGCTTATGCAGTTTGAAATGAGTGCAAATGTCGTGATTACACACGAACTTGGAGAGAAATTAGATTAAATTTCTCGATGTTATTTTGATAGTTCACTCAGGAAAGGCGGCAATCCTAGTCACTTTGTCAGGGCAATGCAATTGATGGGAATCAATAAATTATGTTCATCAAATGAGCGTTCTGTACTAACAGTATGAAAAATAAAGATAATTAATGAGAAATAATATTTGTTATATCGACAATAAAAACTAATTGCTTGGTTAAATTACAGCCGTTTTGTCTGTTTGTATTATTGGCTCACATGAGAAAGAACAAAATCGACGAAGGTGCGATTTTTAAGGGAAAGCTGTTTTGAACGGTAAAGCAGGTGGATCGGCTTTGGCTTGGGAATGTGTGAATGGAGAATTTCTACCAACGCGCCAGACTGGATTTCTTGTTCAACTAAGATCTTTGGTTGTAGAAGAACACCAGAGCCTTTTAACGCGGCAAACTTAAGCACATCACCATTATTAGACGTTAATCGGGTGTTGCTGTTTCCAAAGGTATTAGATGGCATGTTCACCACTTGTTGGCTTTCTCCTTGGTGATACTGAAATCCCAAACAATGATGATGTTCAAGGTCATCAAGCGATTGGATAGGGGCATGTTGCTCAAGGTAAGAGGGTGAGGCGCAGTAAGTCATGTCGTATTCCCCGAGTTTTCTTGCAACTAACGATGAATCGACCAACTCACCAATGCGAATAATCACGTCTGCTTCGCTTCGATATGGGTCAATCAAACTGTTATCCAACATTAACTCAACGTTCAGTTCGGGAAATTCTGCTAAGAAGTCAGCCACGATGGGCGCAATCACCCTTTTACCATAGGTAACTGGGCAGTTAACTTTTACTGTTCCAGTTGGGCGGTTGATCAGCGTCTGGATTAGGTTCTCAGCGTTGGTGATGTCTTCAATAATGCGGTGGCACTCTTGATAGTAGAGTCTGCCAGCTTCGGTCAAGGACTGTTTGCGCGTGGTGCGATGAATCAGCTGCGTACCTAAGTTTTGCTCAAGAAAGCTCACGTGTTTGCCAACCATGGTCGGTGAAATGTCAAAGTGGTGTGCGGCGTTACGAAAGCTGCCATGTTCGATCACGTAAGCGAAAACCTTCATGCTTGTTAATTTATCCATTACACACCCAGAGTTGATAAAGAAATAACTAAAGCAGAGTTTATCAATCATATGAGGTTAATTACAGTGGACGTATGATTAAGAGTGGAGAAAGAGATCCATCATGAGCAAGACGATTTTTGTTACCGCCGAACTGAAAATGAATGCCGATAAACCAAGACAACAAGTGGTTGAGGTCATTGAACAATTTTGCCTTGATATGCAGAGCGAAGCTGGGTGTTTGCAAGCGAATGCGACCTACGATTCGAAAGAACCACTGCGTGTGATTCTTTGGGAGCAATATGAAAACCGCGCCGCGATTGAAGCGCATTTTGCTATGCCGCATACACAAGCGTTTATTGCGGCTGAAATGGCGGAGTTAGTTCAAGCATTCGAAACTCAAGCTCAATAGGAGACGTGAACATGAAATGGGGCATTTTAGGCACAAGCTTTATCTCAGGTGTCATGGCAGAGGCAATCCAAGGCGATGACAAGAGTAAGCTCTACGCAGTTGCTGGACGTTCGGAACGGAACTTGAATGCATTTGCTGAGCAATATGGCATCGAGAATACCTTCACCGATTACGATGCGTTGATTGCCGATGAACAAGTCGACATTATTTACATCGCACTGCCAAATCACCTTCATCATGACTTTATCGTCAAAGCGGCAGAGCAGGGTAAAGCGATTCTTTGTGAGAAGTCACTTTCGGTAGATATGGAAAAAACTGAGCTGGCTCTAAAGGCAGTCGAATCGCACAAGGTATTCTTTGCTGAAGGCTTGATGTACTTGCATCATCCGTTGATCAGCGAGTTACTTTCGGTGCTTAAATCGAGAGAGATCGGTGAACTTCGCTCCATCCATACTTCTTATATTGCGTCGATTGCGCAGTTTGTTAATCCAGACAGCAAAGGCGCTTTGTATAATTTAGGTTGCTACCCAATATCATTGGTGCACTTGGTGGTGAAAACCATGTTGGGTGAACAAGCCTTTGGAAACCGCTCTATGACGGCGATTGGTCGACGAGGTAACGATGGGAATATCTGTGAATCGAGCTTGATGATGCAATTCGGTGAGCAACAAACGGCGAGCGTGCATACCGCCGAAGATCACGGATTGAAACACCAATTCACCATTCTGGGTAGCAAAGGCTGTATTACGTTAGACTCGAACCCATGGCTACCAACGCAAGATAACCAGTTTAGTGTGGAAATTTACGAGACGTCGAAGCGTGAAGTGTTTGTACCGGCAGCTGGGGACGCTTTCTTCTATCAAGTGCGCACTATTCGCCAAGCGGTTGAGGAGGGGCGTACCTCGTTAGAAAACCCTTGTGCAACATGGGAAGACTCTCACCGCATTATGCAGATACTGACTGAGTGGGAATCACTGGCTTCAAAGTAAGTCTGTACTTGAACCAATGAACATAAAAACGGCGCACTAAATCCAATGATCAGTGCGCCGTTTGTATTTTGGGTTTAATCTCGGTTAAATGCGATTATCGCCGGTGCTGAACGCAATAACTTGGCTGATTTCAGACAGGCTTCTACCACTTTCTTGTTGCCATTGCACAAACGCTTTGTTGGTGGCGTCGAGCGACTTTTTAGTGTCTTTGCCACCTTCAATGATCTTGCAATTACGCAGGTAAGCCTCGACGTCGCTAGACAAGATAAAGGTATCAACGCCCATTTGGCGAAGTGTGTAAGGACCGGTATTTCCACCTAGGCGATTACCGTGTTTCTTCAAATATGCCCATAGGTCGGTGATTTTCTCTTGCGGCCAATCGGCAACCATTTTGCCAAACGAGCCGTATTCGATTTTTGCTTCGTGGATCATACGAGCATTAGCAGGGATCGACATGACTTTAGTGAGATGGCGAATGATGCGTTTGTCGGTTGCTTTGGTTTCCCATTGCTCGTCTGACAGCATTAACAAGGGCTCAATCTTAAATCCGAAGAATACTTCTTCGAAGTTCGGCCACTTGTTGCGAACCACGCTCCACGAAATCCCACTTTGGAATACCTTCATCGAAAAAGCGGCCAGCCAACGGTCATCGGGAATCGCTGCCAATTCTTCTTTGCTTAGTGGATGAGACAAAAGCGCTTCAAGTTGATCTTCACCACCTTTACGCTCAGCAGCGCGCTGATAAATCGCGTCAAATTTTTCGATACTCATAAAAGAAGTTAGTCCTAGTTTATGTCGATATTTGCGAAACATACTACGCTTAAGTGGCTGAATCGTAAATTGATGGAGTGTCACAAATGAAGAAGGTCACATTAACGTTTGTCGGGGAAGGTTCGGATCGTATTGCAGAAAAATTCTATGCGTGGATGACGGACGGTGGGTTGGAAGACAGCATGATTGAGAATTTATCTGACCGTGAAATCTCAGTGGTCGGCATCAGTGATATGGATAATGAAACGCGTGATGTGGTGATCAATACGGAAATGAACTAAGTCAGCAAGTAGAATCAGACAAAACAAAGCCCTTCTCATGAAGGGCTTTGTTGCGTTTATAAGCATGGGAGCTTAGTTGTTTACCAGCGTCAGACCGCTTGGGAGTGCATCACCAAAGATACGCTTCGATTCGCTCTCAGATAGCTCTTTGACTTCTTCAACCAGTGATACCCAAGATTCAGGCACCTTACTTTGCTTCAACTTAGCCAGTACCTGCTCACGGTAGTCGTCAGAGATATCGAATAGGCGGTCGCCCGTCTTACGACAAATCATCACGGCTGCGAAAGCGATCATTGGCTCTTTCTGCCAGTTCTGCTCTAATAGCTTAGGCAACCATTGTTCCGCTTGTTCACGAGGAATTACGTTATGCTGGCTGCCATACAAAGGCGTACGCGATGCCAAACGACCCATTGCCCACCAGTGCGCTTGTTCGAATTGGTTATGGTTGATGGCTTTGCTCAAGAACCACGTAGCCAATAGAACTTTGTCTTCGACTTCTAGGTGTTCAAGCGATGCCGCTAATCGAACCATGGATTCATAACCCATGTCTTGCGCCGCTTTGGCTGATTGTGGGTTTTTCATCGCGCCAGGGTGTAGGTATTTCGCGATGTCCGCCAAGATAGTCTCTTGCTGCTCTTGGCTTAAACCACCTGCGATACGACGCCAGAATACCCACCAGTCAGTCCAACCTTGATGGTTCTTAAACTGAATGTTTTGTTGGTAGAGACCCCAAACTTGCTCAATGCGCCATGAGTCGGTTGGATCGCCAAAGCCCGGACGCAGTGCAAAACCTGCTAAACGAAGCCAGTTTTTCTCGTGCTGTTCAGAGCGGCGGCGACGCTTACGACCTTGAGCAAAGGTATCAAAAAGTTGACGTAGGGTAGTGAAATCCCACTCGTCACGTTTGCCCAGTTTCTTCTCAAGATCTTTGGCTAAGGTTTTGATCTCTTTGCTTTCTGCGCTTTTCTTGTTACCGCTGTAAAGGCGAGCGATCAGCTCCTTACATTCGTTCAGTTTAGGGTGAAGCTTAACTTGCTCGCTGTCGTCGGTTTGCTTGTTACGAACTTCGAACTCCAGCTCCCAACGTTTGCTGTCATCTTCTGCGCTGACACATTCCATCTTAAGCGTGCCGACTTCGGTCAACTGACACGCCAGTTGCACTTCTACGCGCTCTTTCTGGTTGGCTTGCAGTTCAGCGCCTTCACCTTCAAGGGTGGTGATATAAGGTGGCAGAGGAGCAAATAAGTCGGGGTCAACGTCCACCATCACGCCGTTTTGAATAGCGGTGTTATTGGTTAAGGTGTCGTGGGTAGAAGTCAGCAGGTTAAAGCGAACAGGTTCACCTAGAGTAAGCGAGAAACGACGACCACTTAAGCGGATCTCGTGACCTTCTTCTGTGCCTTTTGCAAGCAAACAGAGCGCTTTGCCCATCTTGTTCTTCTCTTGAAGATGCAAGAAGTAAGAACGCGCTGCACCACCACCAATTTTTAGCTGTGCACCACGACGTGCTTTACCAAACGCAACAGCACCTAGTGCAACAGACCAATCTGGATGTGGGTTATCTAATACCGTAACCGGAGCACCACGCCAATCGGACAGTAGGGTAGTGACTCGCTCAGTCACAAGTTCACTATTGAACACACCACCGTTAAGTAGCAAACCGACTGGAATGGCATTTTGTTTGTCGTCTTCAAGGTCAAGAGCGGCACGGGACACTTGCTGATGCTGAGTTAAGAACTCGGCAACGTGTTTGCTCACTGCTGGGTCAGCGACGTATGGAAGACCAAACTCAACAACGGCGCTGCGGCGTTTGTCTGGCACTTCACTGAAATCAGAAAGCGGGAAGAAGCCATCTAAAGCGATTTGGTGCACTTCTTGTTTGCTCAGCCCAATACTCTTTGTTCCGCCAAGAAGTTTCGAGCCGCTGCCCAGCATGGTGATCTTCACTTCTTCAGGTGCACTCGCTGAAAGTAGGTTCTCTTTCGCCTTACGAGTTTGCTGAATCAGCTTAGTCAGGCTTGCAGCAGTGAGCTTCTTACTTTGGTTGAAGCGGCTCTCTGCAAGGTGTGCTAATGCTAAGTCGAGGTTATCACCACCAAGCATCAAGTGCTCGCCAACACCAATACGATCAAGGGCTAGTTCATCTTGAGAAGAGAAACTGGCTTCAATCAAGCTCAAGTCGGTAGTACCACCGCCCACATCACACACCAGAATCAGCGGTAACTCTTTGAGTTCATCAGCTGCGGTTTGCTGGTGGCGTGCGTACCAGTCGTAACATACGGCTTGCGGTTCTTCGAGCAGGACGATTTTTTTCAAACCTGCCAACTCAGCGGCTTCAAGCGTGAGCTTACGAGCGGTTTCATCGAACGATGCTGGAACGGTCACAACCACATCTTGGTCTTCTAGCTTATTGCTAGGGTGACGGTAGTTCCATGCTTGACGAATGTGGTTGAGGTAGCTTGCGCTGGCAATAACGGGTGAGACTTTATCTACGTCTTGCGCACCAGCCCAAGGAAGAATGTCAGAGCTACGATCCACTGCTTGGTGCGATAACCAGCTTTTAGCACTGGATACCTGACGTCCTTCCACCTTTGCGCCTAATTCACGAGCCCATTCACCCACGATCACATTACTAATGTCGCCGGAAACAGGTTCGTTTTCCCAAGGGAGTGTCAGGTCAGAAGGGGAGATTTGACCAACCGCAGGATGGTAGCGGAAAGAGGGCAGCAGTGGCTTACGAACCACTTCACCCGGACCAATCAATTGGTCGATGTCGAATAGGGATACTTCGGATTGTTCAAGGTTGTCGGTTATTTCACAATACGCCACCACAGTGTTTGTGGTGCCAAGGTCAATACCAACAAGAAAACGAGGAGATGCCATACAAACCTTCGTGTATTTAAAAACGGCACCCGATTGGATGCCGTTTGATTTTCTATTTATTCTTCTTCGTTTGAGTCGCTTTTCGCGTCTTCGCGCACATCGAACTCAACATGCCATTTTTGACCGTTATCAGCGGCAATGGCTTCTAAGTAAAGCGTACCAAGCTCTGTCACGCGAGAGGCTAGGGTTACCGGAACCACTTCACCTTCACGACGACCTTCAGATACTGGCAGCGTTACTTGGATTTCTGGAAGCTCTTCAAGCTCTTCTGGTGCCCAGTAGTCTAGGTGGGTACCCGCTAGGTCATCACGACGAACCGTTGAGCCGAAGAATTGGAAGTTAACTGGCTGACCGATGATCAAACCAAACTCTTGGCTTGGTACGTCAACGCTTGAACCTTCTTCCATACCAAATGGCGCAACACAAAGTGCTTCCATTGGAGGCGCCATACCCGGAATCGCTGGCATTGCACTTTCGATACCCACGTAGTACGCCGAAGCAATACCACCACGGATGCGAACGCCTTGACCACGACGTACAGAGCCGTAGTAAGCCGCACCGCTAGCAACCGCAAGGTCGAGATCCACACCTGTTAGGCGTTTTGCCATTTCTGCATCTGCTTCAATTAGCCATTCGTTGATCGTGTCTTCTAGACGAGTTGCTAGAAGTTTCGATTTCAGAACACCACCGTTGAATAGGATTGCGGTTGGCTTGATGAAGTCAGCCGATTGCGCGGCATCCGTACCTGGCATACCAGGCATGTTAGCGAATGGATTGAAATCTTGAGCTGCTGCTTCTGCGCCATTTCCTGAAGCAGAAAGGGCATTAGCTTGCTTAGACAAGAATGCAGCAATGTGACGAGTGATGCCTGCATCTTGTGCGTAAGGCAGACCCATTTGCGTTAGTGCACCACGGTTACGTTGAACAGGGTGGTCAGTAATCGCAACTTGAGGGAAGAAGCCGTCAACCAGTGTTTGTTGTACTTCTTCTTGAGTCAGTTCTGTTTTCAGCGTTGCGCCAAGCAGTTTAGAACCACGGCTTGGTACTACGATTGGCACTGACTGAAGTTCGCTGTCGTTCAATAGCGCTTCTTTCGCGTCACGACATGCGTGCGTCATTGCCTGAACTTGCCATGGTTGTAGCTCTTTGCCTTCTTGCGCTAGCTTCATCTTCAAGCGGTACGCAAGTGCAAGGTCCATGTTGTCACCGCCAAGTAGGATGTGTTCACCTACCGCGATACGGTTCAGAGTTAGGTTGCCGTCGTCTTCAGTTACTTCAACCAAAGAAAGGTCAGTCGTACCACCACCGATATCTACTACAAGTACGATGTCGCCAACTTCAACTTCGTCGCGCCATTTGTCGTCGCTGTTATCAATCCAGTTGTAAAGCGCAGCTTGTGGCTCTTCTAGAAGCGTTAGGTGCACGAAACCAACGTTGCGTGCTGCTTCGGCTGTTAGATCACGAGCAGCAGGATCGAAAGAAGCAGGAACCGTAATAGTCACGTCTTGATCGGCAAGGTTGTGATTTGGATTGGTGTGATTCCAAGCGTCTTTTAGGTGCTCTAGGTAAAGCTCTGTCGCGCGAAGAGGGGATACTTTTTCTACTTCTTCTGGGCTACCCGCTGGTAGGAATGCATCACGACGGTTCACACCAGCGTGGCAAAGCCAAGATTTCGCACTTGCAACAAGACGAATTGGTGTTTTTGAACCTAGGTTACGTGCAATAGCACCGACCAGAGCTTTTGGCTCGCTAGACCACGGAAGAACGCGTGATTGCGGGTTCATTTCGTGCTCGTGCGGCTGGTAAAGGAAAGAGCCTAATTGGCTGCGAGTCTCTACCGTGCCCGGCGCAGTAAGTTGCGGGATAGGCATTACTTCAACGCGAGCGTCTTCGTCGTGTGTATCAACAAAAGACATGACACAGTGTGTTGTACCTAAGTCGATACCAACACTGAATTTTGGCGTCTGTTGAGTTTCAACAGACGCTTCTTGAGAATGGTTTTCTTGGTTCATGTGTTCCATTACAGCTCAACCTCAGCTGGAGCGATCACAGATGCATCGTAGTTCTCAGCCAGTTTAGGCAACGTCATTGATGTTGCTTTCCAACCTTTGTGAACTAGCGTGCCGTTGAATGGCGCGCTGCCTGTTACGTTGCCAGTTAGGCGGATTTCTTGTGGGTTGAAGCCTTCTTCAACCGTAATGCGAGTTTCTTCGTCTTCGTTACGAACGTGCGCTAGCGTCACGTAGTCGTTCAGCACTTTCTGACCGCCAGTATGGATTACGCGAGCGGCTGCGCCGACTTCTTCATCAGAGAATGATGTTAGGTCTTCTTTTAGGAAGTCAATCAGACGAGCTTCTTGTTGCATGATAGAAAGCAGCTGCATTGCAGAGTCCGTTGACGCTGTCGCAAGTTTTGATTCAACTTCTACAACACGCTCTACGACTTTCTCAACTTCCACTACTTTTTCTACTTCAACGATCTTCTCAACTGGTTTCTCAACCTCGACGATTTTCTCGACTGGTTTTTCTACCACTTTCTCAATCACTTTAGATTTACGAGATACTGCGATCAGAAGAAGCAAAACGCTCGAAGCCGCTAGACCTGCGTGAAGCATATCGAACGTTTGAGGAATTAGGTTCAAATCAATGTTCATGACATTTTTCTCTTTCTATTGATTTATTGGCGCTTAGTATTGGCTCACACATGTTTACTAAAGAGATCGGCTTTGCGACCTGCACCAAGTTTAGACATTAAAATGATGGTGGATGGTAGCATATTCAAGGCTTAAGACTGTAATAATTCGTGAATATACCGCATGATTAGCATGAAAAATCAACGATTAGATGGGGACGCAAACGTTGTTGCTTGATGTTTACCCACATGTGGCGCAGTATTTCCATCATTATCGAAGCATGACACGCAAAAAACGTGGAACAGTAAATGACATATAGCACGGCTCAACAGAGCATTTTCAAACGGTACTCTGCTTCTATTGTAGCTTTTATTGCAGTCGTTATTGTCACTGCGGGCATGGTTGGTGTCGCTTATAAAATACAACAGCGTTACACCATGACCATTTTCGATACCCTGGCAGATCGCCAAGCGGAATCTCTTAAACTGGCAGTAGAAAACGATCTTGAGTTCATCGGCGCTGGTGCAAACTTTTTCCATTCCGTTGATAAGTCATACTGGACACAATTTCCTTACTACGCAAAACAAGTCGTCGAAAGTTCACAGAGCTTGGTTGGCTTGCAATGGATGCAACGTGTTGAACCAAGTGAGCTCGACGTCTATTTGGCGAAAACTCGTCAAATTTTCCCTGATTTTGACATCTTTACAGTACCGAAAGATGGTGAGAAGACGTTTGGTTACATCTTGAAAGACCAAGCTCCTGCATACATAGCGACTGATATTTATCCAAGAACTGAAACTAACTTGTCTTTGCTTGGCTTTTATTCTTCACGTTTGCGTTTCGAACTGATCCTAGATGACATTATTACCCACGATCGAGCCAATATTTCAGACAAAGTCCGATTACTTCAAGACGGATACGACAAGTCATTAGAGAAAAGTGGTCTGTTGGTTTACCACCCGGTATTTAGCTATGACAAACACGAGCTACTTGGTGTCGTTGTTGGGGTAGTGCGCAGTACTGTCTATTTTGATCAATTGATTACCAAAACCGCGACGGAATTGGATATGTCTGTAAAAGTTGAAGACAAGGGCTTTGATGCTTACGACGACCCTCTATTGTTCAAAAGCTCAAACTGGGATGAGCTGCACGGCAAAGTTATTAGTCGCACGATTCAACTGCCAAATCGCGAATGGCGTGTTGAGTTTAAGCTGTCTGAATCCGTTTCGGCGTGGGAGCGTTCTGTCCTTTATGGGACCGGTATTGCGGGTTTAGTCATTGCTATCTTGATCAGCTATATCGTCAATCTTCAATCACGTGAAAAAGAACGTCTTGCGGTGATGCTTGATAACAAAACGGTTGAGCTAAAACGCATGGCGGAGTTGGATCCATTGACCCAATTACTTAACCGACGCGTATTTAACGATAACTTACTGCACTACATTAATAGTGGCGTTGAGTTTTCTTTAGTGGGTTTCGATATTGACCGCTTTAAAGTGATTAACGATAAGTACGGACATTTAGCCGGAGATGAAGCGTTATTGCACGTAACCAAGCTTGTGAATGCTAACTTGCTCGATGGTGATCGTTTCTACCGAGCAGGTGGCGATGAGTTCTGCATTTTATCTAGAGTGACGGACAAGGAAGAACTAGCCGCCTATCTGGAGAAGTTACGCGGTATTGTCGCAAGCTCGCCATTTGAATATGAAAGTACACCAATCATTTGTTCTTTGAGCATTGGCGCTGCGGTACATAACGACGAAGATCCTGAGAGCTTATTCCATAAAATGGACGTGCAACTTTACCAAAGTAAGAAAAATGGTCGAAACTCTGTATCGATCGGCGATTAATTCAGCGAGCAAATTCGAGTTTTGAGATTCGTTACGGTAGAATCTCACGCTTTCAAATTTACGTTAGGAATCAAGACAAACTATGAACCATAACCGTATCGTCTGCTTCGATTTAGAAATGTGCTGCTGGAATGAAAACGGCGTGGGTCGTACAGGCGAGATCATTGAAGTTGGTTTGGCGGAAATAGATTTGTCGAAAGGTGAAATCGTTAAGCGCGCGCAATACTACGTGAAACCTGAGCATGATGAAGTGTCCCTGTTTTGTGCAGAGTTAACTGGCATCACACCACGTAAGATTGAAAAGCAAGGTCGACCATTAGAAGAAGTGCTTAAGTCGATGCTAAAGAACTTTGGTGGTCGTAATAAGATCTATGCTTCATGGGGGCGCGATGACCTTATCTTGCTCGAAGAATGCCAACAAAAGGGCATTGACGCGCCATTTACCGAGTTCATCAACTTAGCGACGTTGTACCGAATCCAAAACCGTCTTAAAGATAAGCGCATTGGTCATAAAGCGGCGCAAGAAGCAAAAGGCATTGAGTGGGAAGGTCGCCAGCACTCGGGCTATGTTGACGCTTACAACTTGGCGAAACTAGCACTGACCATGCTATAAGTTTCTGTTTTCATAAATCTTTCATTGGATTTCAGTCTGCTCGTCATAAGCCAGTACTAAGTTAGTTTTAAATAACAACAATGTTGGCTAGTCTCTTGCGGAGATGACGATGTTTGACTCGACCTAATCCAGACTAGAGACACAAAAAACGCGCTCATGTAGCGCGTTTTTTATTGGTTCTTACTGTTTATGGAGACTGGGCTTCACTGAGATTGCAATTTCGCTCGAATAAAATCGCTGTGGTCTACATAGAGCAGCTCCGCTGTTTTGCGAATTACGGCATCTTCCAATGGGTCAATTTCACCGTCAGCGTACGCCACTTCCCACATACTCTTGATCAGTTCATAGCGGGTTTCTTGTGAAAGCTCACGCAGTTGGGACGTAAAGTCATAAAGGGAAGTCGACTCACTCGATCTGTTTTGAGCCTGATTTAGTAGGGTGTCGGTCTCTTCTTCTGTTAGGGAAAGCAATTTCATGATCAAAGAGCGTTTGGTTGCTTGCTCTCTTTCATCGATTTGATGGTCCGCACCAGCTACTTCACAAAGCAAACATGCTATCGCCATATTGGGTGACAGTGTGTTGGATTGGCTAAGGTCCGAGCCTTCTATAAGTTGTTTAAATAATGAAGTAAGCGAATTAAACATGTTGAGCACCAAGCTGTTATCTATTTATTTAAGATGGTAATGGTTTGAGCAAATCTCAAGGTCTTGATTGAATTTGATCAAGATCTCATACGATTGAGATGACATTTTTGCTCAATACAGTATTTGACCGCCAAAAAGCGGATTTATTCCTCAACCTTTGTAGGCGGGAAATGTATTGAATCACCTTCACCAGTTAAAATACTGATATTGCATGGCTTTCCGTCGTTATCCAATCTCAGCTCGCCAATTGCACTTTGGTTCACTAATCGGTAAAAATTGTGGTTACTTGGCGCACGCTTAAAAATCTTCAAACGCTTACGTTTTGTGAAGAAGTTTAGCGGTGAACGGGGGCTATAAAGCAAACGATCCATGGCATCACACGCTGTCAGCAGTTGCGCTGGGAACTGGTTCTTGATCCCACTACATGTGATTTGATAGATATTTGGACTATTGCGACGGAAACGCAACTTGATGTCATAAGCGAAAGAGTAGTGCACATCACCAGACAGAATGACAAAGTTAGTCGGGGTTTTGGTGTGAGTGAAAATACTGATCAAGGTATTCGCACTGCCTGGATGCGCCATCCAGTTTTCTGCGTCAATCAGCAACGGCTGACCAAAACTGGTCATGATGCGTTGCAATGTTTCAATAAACTTCACACCAAACATGGGTGCGGCAGAGACGATGATCACTTTGTCTTGATGCATCAGCTCTTGTTGGAACTCAATCAAGGCTTCCCAATCCATCAAACCCGATGGTTTATTCATGCGTGATTCTGAACGCCAGCGGCGAGTACGTGTATCCAAAACAACTACTTTTGGTGACGTGTGGATGGTGTAATGCCAATCTTCGAATCGATATAGGTATTGGATGAAGTCATCTTGGTACTCTGAAGTCAGTTCTTCAAAGTAACGACGAGCGTGCTCTATAAAAGGGGCGTTAAATTTTTCTGGCGCGTTACCCCAACCTTGGCACAACCAATAAGCGATCAGACTGTTGCCGATGATTCGGCGCGAGAAGAGATTTTCAGTCGCTGCTTTTTCCCAGCCAACCGTTAGGTTCCAATCGTCGGTGACGTCATGGTCATCAAAGATCATGTAGGTCGGTACGTGAGCTAGCAAACGCTGAACTTTATCTAACCCTGCGACAAATGCATCGATGTGAACCTTCTCATCGCGCCAACGTTGTTGCCATTTCGGCTCTAAAGCTTTTCCGCCGGTCGTGAATTTTCTATCCAATAAACGTTCACGATTGACTAATGTCCAAGGTACTGGAGACCAAACGAGTAGGTACATCGCAAAAAGCTCGGCAAAGCTGATGAGGTGGTTTTCACATTCGCGCGAGCTAAAAATGGGTGTGCCACGATGTGGGAAGAGCTTGGTGAGTATGCTTCCATCGTCAACATAGTGGGGAAGAATGTTATCCCTGCCATAAAAACAATCTGGGCTTTGATAAAGCTCTTGCGTGTTTTTAATTGGCGCTTGGTCGAACTCTTCTTCAGGCAAGCCTAATAATTTGACCAATTGTTCAATAGCATCAAGCATCGGACCTGCGACATGATCGGCATAGATTTGGTCGCCGCTCATGATGAGCATATCAGGGCGGTCTTCTATCGGTTGGCTAGCAACTTTTGCGTCAGCTTGGACCAAAGTGTCTTTACTAAAATGATGTGGGTTACGACATGAGCCATGCAGGACATAATCGGCTTTTTCACTGATTAGGAACTCGACACCTTGCGCTGAATCTGTGTCTTCACCGTAGACCAAGTGGGGCATCAATTCGGTCAATAAACCGGATTGAGTATGGAGTTGATAACGCAATGCTTTATGGGTAGGAAATTCGCCTTGTAACGTCAGCATGCAAACCCAAGCACGTTTGCCTACTTGCAATAGATGTTCTGCTGATACGGACTTGGAATAGTATTGTTCACCAGTGTTCGCATCGCTGATTTCAACCAAGCCTTCGAGAGGTTGCGTGGTCACCAACCAAATATTCACTTCCGTCGCGGTAACTTTTCTTAAAATTGGACCGGCAACAACCAGAGGAAGGGATGAAAATGCGTTGGTATTGAGCGATGTTGGCAAAGTGGTACCTTACTATTCTGGATCAGTGTTCTGAGTCTTCTTCGAGTATTTCGATAACTTGTGAGCTGCTAAGTTCATGTCCCATCAGAAATAAACCTAACATTGCGTCGGCTTTTGAAGCATTGTCGCTGTCTTCATCGAGAATTTGTTGTAGGCGAGTTCGAATCAAGTCAATTTCGTGCTCAACGAAGCCGCGACCTTCTTCTTCACCCTGACCATCTTCCGGTGCATTATCGAAGTGTAAAAACAGCATATCACCATCGAGAGTGGTGTTTTCCAAGCGTTCTGGTAGCCATTCTTCACCCATCACGATATCGGGGTCGCTACCTTCCGGCAAGTTGTTGATAATGGAGATGAGTTCAGATGCTTTCACGATTAACTGCGGCTTTGATCATTGGTTTTCTATTGTATCGGTGAATCTGGCAAAAATCTAAATCTCATTGACGAGAGAAGAGAGAAATTTGACCGTTTCCCGTTTGATTGTGTGCAGAGTAATCAACTTAGCCAAAAATGCAGTGTGTAGGAGGTTAACTTATTGCCAGTGTTAACTGGTAGGGCTTGCTCTTTGGTGTATAAAGCAAAATTTTCACAGATAGGCGGGTAAAGTCAGATATACTCTTTCTCATTCGAGACCTTCTCAAATAACAGTGACATAGAGGAACTATGAAACACGTATTAACAGTATCGCTGGCATGTTCTGGTTTATTGCTTAGTGGTGCTGCTTTAGCGGAGTCAAAAAACGCAGAGCAAGAGTGGGGGATTGCAGCGATGTACCGTACTGCTTCAATTCCATTTTATACTGCCAATGACGACTCAACAGTGAGCACGTTTGTGCCGATGATGTTCTTTGAAAACGAGCATCTCTACATTGACGGTATTGAAGGTGGGGTGTTCTTGTATGATGAGAGTGACTCCGATTGGCGTGCAAGTGCGATTATGCGCCTGCGCTTTGTAGATATCCCGAAGTCCATTCAAAATGCCTTCGAAGGGGATCGCGTCGATTTTGGTGGTCAGATTCGTTACAACTTTGACGAAAACTGGCGTGCTGAATTTGAAGTGATGGCGGATGACGAATTCCAGTTTCATTCTAACTACCGAATCGCTGCTAACTATGAGTTTGGCGATTGGGAATTAGAGCCCTCTTTTACAATTCGTTATAAAGACGCCGACTTCAACAGCTCGTACTACTCATTCAAAGATGCGACGGGAGAGAAAATTGGTGCGGGTATTGATGCTAACTTAGGTATCAAAGCACGTTACCACGTGATTTCTAACTTGTATCTCTTGGGGGAAACTAGCGTTACTCGCCTAGACAGTGAAGCATACCATAGCCAAATCGTAGAAGACCGTTACCAAGGTGAAGTCTTTGTTGGCTTTGGTTTCTTCAACGATAAAGGCAAAGAACGTAAGTCTGATTTACGAAATCGCCCATATCTAAGAGTCGCACACGGTTGGGCTACGCCTTCTAATATGGGTGACATCTTCAAACTTAATGCCGAGAAAGATGAGTACAATAACCAAATGACCTCTTTCTTCTACGGGCACCCATTGACGGATGAGTTGTTTGGCTTACCTTTGGATATTTACCTAACGCCGGGTCTTGTTCATCACTGGTCTTCTGATGTGCAATCCTCCAGTACCGAATATGTTGTGGCGATTAAGGCTTACTACACGTTCAATTGGCCGACGAAGTGGCGATTTGGTGTGGCAGAAGGTATGTCTTACATCGATAATATTACTTACATAGAAGCAACAGAAATGGAAGAGAAGGGTTATACGCCAAGTAACTTACTTAACTATTTAGATTTTTCAGTTGATGTGAACGTTGGCGACCTGTTCAACCAAAAAGATTGGGAAAACATGTGGGTGGGTTACTCATTGCATCATCGCAGTGCGATTTTCGAGAACGCTTCCCAGTTTGGTCGCATTAAAGGCGGGAGTAACTACAATACGATCTACTTCCAGTACGATTTTTAATCTCAGCTCAAAATAAATACCAAAAGCCTCATATTGACATGAGGCTTTTTTAATTTTATTAATTGGTAATTATTCTTATTCCCATTCTTCTATATTTGTATTTTTTATTTATTTAATTCAAAAATCATTTCTATATTTAATCGAATTGACATCCTTCTGACCTATTAATATTCCATTAATAAAAAAGCTCGAAATGAAATATAAGATTACGTTTAATCGTTTTTATAAATTGATGGGGGTCAAACTTATTAACCATTAAATCTACAAGGATATCGATAGTGGTAGCTCGTCATGCCTTAGTTGCTCAAGGCTTATGCGTTCTGGCTTAATTAATGGTTTTGTAGAAATGTTATTTTGATTTGCTTTGTGTATTAATCAAAATGAAATTAGATATTTTCAATGAATGCCTATTTTGAAAATACAATCTCTATGTCATTTATTTCTAATGAGTGTTCTTTCTCCACTTATAGCCATTAATTAAGCGCCACTACCAAATTCAAAAACGTAATTTAGGAAAAAACCATGAGTCAAAATGGTAAGTTTAATATTACTCGGCGTGATGCTTTAAAGGGTGGTTCTGCACTTGGCGCTTTAGCGCTAGCAGGAAACGCACTTTCTCTCCCGTTTGCAACTAAAGCAGTTGCCAAAGAAACGCCAGCGAAACCAAATGAAAAAATTGTCTGGTCGGCATGTACCGTTAACTGTGGTTCGCGTTGTCCGCTTCGTATGCACGTGGTCGACGGTGAAATCAAATGGGTAGAAACCGATAACACGGGTGATGATGTGTATAACCACAACCATCAAGTTCGTGCTTGTTTGCGTGGTCGCTCTATGCGTCGCCGTGTTTACTCGCCAGACCGTTTGAAATACCCACTTCTTCGCGTTGGTAAACGTGGTGAAGGTAAGTTCAAACGTATCACTTGGGACGAAGCCTTTGACCTCATTGGTGACAATCTAAAACGTATCATTAAAGACTACGGTAATGACGCGGTTTACCTAAACTACGGTACGGGTACCTTGGGTGGTACGGTAACTAAGAGTTGGGATCCAAGCGCGACATTGGTTGCACGTATGATGAACCTCTGTGGTGGCTACCTGAACCACTATGGTGACTACTCAGCAGCGAACATTGAATGTATGTCTGAGTATTTCTACGGCACTTGGGTAGACAACAACTCGATTGACGACGTACAAAACGCAGATCTTTGTCTGATGTTTGGTAACAACCCTGCAGAAACTCGTATGTCGGGCGGTGGTCAGGTTCATAACTACGTGGACGCAAAAAACATCAGTCACACACGTACGATCTGTATCGACCCTCGTTACACCGATACTGCCGCGGGTCGTGAAGACCAATGGGTACCAATCAAGCATGGCACTGACGCTGCACTGATCGCGGCTATCGCACATGTATTGATCAGCGAAGATAAAGTCGACCAAGACTTCCTTGACCGTTACTGTGTGGGTTACGACCGCAAAACATTGCCAGCGTCAGCGCCAGAAAACGGCAGCTACAAAGATTACATCATGGGCACAGGTCCAGATGGTATCGAGAAAACACCAGAGTGGGCACAGCCAATCACAGGTATTCCTGCTGATGTGATTTTGAAACTTGCGCGTGAAATCGGCGATGCAAAACGCATTTACATCACCCAAGGCTGGGGTCTACAACGCTCAGCAAATGGTGAGCAAGCGTGTAAAGCGATCATGATGCTGTCTCTGCTTCGTGGTCAGGTTGGTCTACAAGGTGGTGGTACTGGTGCTCGTGAGGGTAACCATTCTTACCCATTCCAACGCTTCCCGAAAGTGCCAAACCCGATCAGCGCTTCTATCCCAATGTTCCTTTGGACAGACGCGATTTTCCGTGGTACTGAGATGACCGATCTTACTGACGGCATTAAAGGCGTTCAACAGCTACAAAATAACATCAAGTTCATCTGGAACTATGCAGGTAACTGTCTGATTAACCAACACTCAGACATCAACCGCACACACGACATTCTTCAAGATGAAAAAGCGTGTGAAATGATTGTCGTGATCGACAACCACATGACGTCTTCTGCGAAGTATGCCGATATCGTACTGCCAGACTGTACAACCTCAGAGCAATCGGATTTCTGTATGGATGGTGCGGCTGCATCAATGCCTTACTTCATCTTTGCAAGCCAAGCGATTCAACCTCGTTTCGAATGTAAGCCAATCTACGACATCATGTCTGGTGTGGCGAAGCGCATGGGCGTGTTTGATGAATTTACTGAAGGTCGCACTCAAGAAGAGTGGCTACAGTGGATGTACGCTCAGACCGTTAAACAAAACAACGATCCAAACCTGCCGTCTTACGATGAGATGAGAAAGCAGGGCATCTACAAGAAGCAATTCGACCGTCCATATGTGGCGTTTGAAGATTTCCGCCGTGACCCAGAAGCGAATCCGTTGCCTTCACCGTCAGGTAAGATTGAGATCTACTCAGAGACCCTCGCGAAGATCAACGAAGAATGGGAACTGGACGAAGATGAGTCCATCAAGCCATTGCCTGAATACGTTTCGACGTTCAACGGCTGGGATTCGCCAGATCGTAAAGAGTTCCCGCTTCAGTTGACGGGTTTCCACTACAAAGCACGTGCGCACTCTACGTACGGCAACGTCGACATCCTAAAAGCAGCAGCACCACAAGAGCTTTGGATCAACCCAGTCGATGCGGCTTCTCGTAACATTGATAACGGCGATTTGGTCAGCGTGCGCAGCAAGTTCGGTGAAATGAACGTTCGTGTAAAAGTGACCCCACGCATCATGCCGCATGTGGTTGGCTTAGGTGAGGGCGCATGGTACGCACCAAACGCAAAAGGTGTTGACCAAGCGGGTTCAATCAACGTGCTGACAACACAACGTCCAAGCCCGTTGGCAAAATCGAACCCGAGCCATACCAACCTCGTTGAAGTGACGCTAATTAAGAAAATGGGGGCTAAATAATGAGCACAGCGAAGCAGTATGGCTTTTACATTGATTCAAGCAAATGTACTGGCTGCAAAACATGTCAGCTCTCTTGTAAAGACAACAAAGATCTGGGTATCGACCGTAACTTCCGTCGTGTTTATGAATACGTAGGCGGCAACTGGACAGAAGAAAACGGCGCGTTCCGTCAAAACGTGTTCGCGTACTACCTATCGATCTCTTGTAACCACTGTACTAACCCAGCGTGTACCAAGGTTTGTCCATCAGGTGCCATGCACAAGCGTGAAGAAGACGGCTTTGTTGTTGTCGATGAAAGCGTGTGTATCGGCTGTAAATCTTGTCACATGGCGTGTCCATACGGCGCACCTCAATACAGCGAAGAAAAAGGTCACATGACTAAGTGTGATGGCTGTTACGAACGTGTCGCTGAAGGCTTAATGCCAGTGTGTGTTGATAGCTGTCCATTGCGTGCGATTGAGTTTGGTCCAATTGATGAGCTACGCGCGAAATACGGTTCAAACGCGGATGTGGCACCACTGCCAGATTCTCGCATTACGAGCCCGAACCTGATCGTGAAGCTAAATCCAAATGGTCGTCCAACCAATGACCGCACTGGTTTCCTACAGAATCCAAGAGAGGTGAAATAATGTTATACGAAGCACCATTAGTTGCCTTTACGGTTCTTGCTCAAACAGCGGTTGGCGCGCACCTAACGGTTAACGCATTCGAGAAATTCGGTAAGCCACCACGCGTGACAGAACCTCGTATGAACATCGCTCGTTTCGCTATCTTGGTTGTAATGGGCTTGGGTTTCTTGTTCTCAACAACTCACTTGGGTAGCCCTCTTCGTGCCTTCAACGCATTAAACCGTGTTGGTAGTGCGGCGCTATCTAACGAGATCTTAACGGGTGCAAGCTTTCTGTCTCTAGCGGGTTTGTACTGGTTGCTGACGATTCTAAAAATCGGCAGCGAAGGCGTTCGTAAAATCGTGAACTGGTTGTCTATCGCGGTTGGCGTGATTTTCATGTTCGCGATGGCGAATGTTTACCAAATCGAAACGGTACCAGCATGGTACTCACCAATGACAACGGTTGCGTTTTGGTTCACGGTCGTGACTTCAGGTCTGATGTTTGGTTACACGCTGATTAACGTATTGGACGTGACGGCTGAGAAAACCAATCGTCGCCTAATGTGGGCTGGTGTAAGCCTGATTGCGCTAAACCTAGCGTTCTCAGTGATGCAGACGATTTACTTCGCAGGCATCTCAACGGCGATTCACAGTGGCTTAGATCAAATCACTATGCTATCTGGCTATGTTGCCGGTCACGTGCTGTTGCTTGTGGTTGCTGCTGCTCTTTGGGTATTCGCTGAGTTGTTTACCGCAGAAGGTCGTCAGAAGAACTTGCTAGTTATCGTGGCATTCGTTGCCTTGTTCGTCGCAGAGATTCTGGGTCGCAATGTGTTCTACGGTATGCACTTTACATCTGGTCTGTACTGATAGCCGTTATTTGTGCTGATAACAATTAGCAGAGTGGGGCGAGTATTCGTCCCACCTCTTTTCCGTTTTACCTAATCGAAGAATAAAAACACCAGTCATCAAAGGTACTTCATGCAAATTTCTCAACTTGAACCACAAGATACCAGCATCGTTCTTAAGCTGTTTGGTGCACTGTTTTACTACCAACCAAAAGATTACCCAGCGGCAAATCTCGATACGTTGCTGAGCAATACTGATACACCAATTGAAGCACTTAATGACATGCTGCGCAGTTTTCAAAGCGAGAGCGAAGAGGCACTGCAAATGGAGCACGATCGCATGTTTGCCGGTATTGGTGAGATGCCAGCGCCACCTTGGGGTTCGGCTTATCTAGATAAAGAAGCAGTGTTGTTTGGTGAATCAACCATTGAATATCGTTACTTCTTGCAGCGTTGTGGTTTTGCTTTGGAATCTGACCAACGTGAGCCAGAAGACCAGATCGGCTTGATGTTGATGGTGTTAGGCATGTTGATAGAAACTGAACAGCAAAAACTGGCGGCTGAAATGCTGCGCGAGCACTTGATGCCGTGGTTTGGCTTTTTCAACAAGCGCTTCAAAAAAGCAGTGACTCTTGCGCCTTACTCAAAACTGTCGAACCTTACTGAAGAATTACTTCAATCCTTGAGTGAGCAATACCAAGTCGTTGTGCCAGCAAAAAGAGATTACTCGGATGCGCCAGTCTGAATCGGTTGATCTAAGCAAGCGACGTCTGTTTTCGTTCCGTCGCGCGCCAATAGAGCAAGCTCAAGAGCCTCGTGTTAAAGCGAGACCCCCATATGCGGTGGAAGAGTCGATGTTCACTCGGCTTTGTGATGGATGCGGAAAGTGCGCTTCTGCATGTCCAAGCCAAATCATAGAAATGGTCGATGGCGTTGCCGCGTTAGACATCAGCTACTCGGCATGTGTTTTATGCGGTGAGTGTAAGTCGGCGTGCCCTACATTAGCGCTTTCAAACCAAACAGAGTCTACAGGCTTGATAGCCACTATCTCGAACAGCTGCGAAAACTTATACGGTTATTGCGGCAGTTGCGAGGACAGTTGCCCATATGATGCTTTGCAATGGCAAGATGATGTCAAACCTAAAATTGACGCCGCCAAGTGCAAAGGTTGCGGACAATGCGCGCAAAGCTGCTACAACAGTATGATCAGCTTTGACTTAAAACGATAAAAAAGGGATTGGCGCGAACCAATCCCTTTTTGTTTGTACTCAATTCTATTTAATCTTACACCAAGGTTGCCAATTGGCTTTGCGCGTCTGAAATGCCTTTCGCTGCTGCGTCTTCGCCCATGTTTAGCGCTTCTGCGTAAACAAATTCCACATCTGTGATGCCAACAAAGCCCAATACTGTGCGTAGGTATGGTGTCATGCTGTCGGTTGGTGAGTCTTTATGAAGACCGCCACGGGTGGTGACTACGATTGCTTTCTTACCTTCAATCAGACCTTGAACGCCATTTTCTGTGTATTTGAATGTCACGCCTGCACGAGCAATCAAATCAATCCAGTTTTTAAGCTGAGTTGGAATCGTAAAGTTGTACATTGGTGCTGCGATAACCAAAGTATCTGCTGCTTTGATTTCTTCAATTAAGGTATCAGATAGGTCAACCACCACTTGTTGTTCTTGCGAAAGATCTTCTGTTGCGCGAAGTGCTGTTGCAACTGAAAAGTCTAAAACTGGCAGTGGATTTGCAGCTAAGTCACGAACCGTTAGCTTATCTTGGTCTACATTTTTGATGAAGTCTTCAACCAGTTTGTTTGATTGAGAGTAATCGCCAAGGATGCTTGATTTAAGAGCTAGTACACGAGACATATGGATTTCCTTTAATAAGTGCTTTCGGCTATGTGATGCATTATAGGCAATGCTCAGCGACTCAAAACCCGATGGATTCGCTTAAGTTGTTCGAAAAAATTGAATAATTGCCGGATGCTGCTTTCCGTTATCTTGTTCTAGCCCTTATGTGCTACAATCCGCGCAGTTTTATGTAATGAAAAGAATAGGAAACGCTTTGACTTCGTCACAGCCCCCAAAAAAGAATCCCGCTGAAGAGCAAGCGACACCGTCAAATGGTGCGCAAAATGCCAAAGCGAAGCAGGCTAATGCATCTCAAGCACAAGCTTCTCAGAATGCTGCGCCTCAGGCTCAAGTAAATAACGCGGCGTCACTGCGCAAGGCACTTAACCAATGCATGATGCGTGACCGCTTCCGCTTGAGTAAACGAATCTCTGGTGCAAGCAAAATCAAAAAAGACGCAGCACGTAACGCTGTGTTTGATGAAATCGCATTAGACATCGCCAAATCCATGATGGTTGTGGAGCAACGTAGTAGCTACAAACCAACGATTGAATACCCTGAAATCCTGCCAGTCAGCCAAAAACGCGACGACATTGCGAAAGCGATCGAAGAAAACCAAGTGGTTATCGTTGCAGGTGAGACCGGTTCAGGTAAAACCACTCAGCTACCAAAAATCTGTGCTGAGCTTGGTCGTGGTAAGTTCGGTCTGATTGGTCATACTCAGCCTCGTCGTCTTGCGGCGCGTTCGGTTGCAAACCGTATTGCTGAAGAGATGGAAACCAAGCTTGGTGAGTTTGTTGGTTACAAGGTTCGATTCAACGATCAGATCTCTGAAAATACCCAAATCAAATTGATGACGGACGGTATCTTGCTGGCTGAAATTCAGCATGACCGCTTCTTGAATCAATACGACACCATCATTATTGATGAAGCGCACGAGCGCAGTCTTAACATCGATTTCATCTTGGGTTACTTGAAAGAGTTGCTGCCACGTCGTCCTGATTTAAAAGTGATCATCACGTCGGCAACCATCGACCCTGAGCGCTTTTCAAAACACTTCAACAACGCACCAATCATTGAAGTGTCAGGTCGTACTTACCCAGTAGAAACGCGTTACCGCCCACTAAGCGGTGATGACGATAATGATCGTGACCAACTTGAAGGTATCTTCGAAGCGGTAGACGAACTGTGCGATGAAGGTTTAGGTGACATTCTGATCTTCATGAACGGTGAGCGTGAAATTCGTGATACCGCTGATGCATTGTCTAAACGTAACCTGAAGAGCACGGAAATTGTGCCGCTTTACGCGCGTTTGTCGGCGGGTGAGCAGAACAAGATCTTCCAACCTCATGCAGGTCGTCGAATTGTACTGGCAACCAACGTAGCAGAAACCTCGTTGACGGTTCCGGGCATCAAGTATGTTATTGACCCGGGTACGGCGCGTATCAGCCGTTACAGTTACCGTACTAAGGTTCAGCGTCTTCCAATCGAGCCAGTTTCTCAGGCGAGTGCGAACCAGCGTAAAGGTCGTTGTGGTCGTGTGGAAGAGGGTATCTGTATCCGTCTGTACTCAGAGGAAGATTTTGAGTCACGTCCGGAGTTTACCGATCCTGAGATCCTGCGTACTAACCTAGCGTCGGTTATCTTGCAGATGACGGCACTTGGTTTGGGTGACATTCAAGCCTTCCCATTTGTGGAAGCGCCAGACAAACGTAACATCCAAGACGGTGTTCGTTTGTTGGAAGAGCTAGGTGCGATTAACGCAGAAGCGAAGGACGCGAAAAAACGCCTAACCAGCATTGGTCGTCAACTTGCACGCCTTCCAATCGACCCTCGTCTAGCACGTATGGTATTGGAATCACCAAAGCAAGGCGCACTGAAAGAAGTAATGATCATCGCGGCGGCATTGTCGATTCAAGACCCGCGTGAGCGTCCAAGTGACAAGCAGCAATCATCAGATGACAAACACAAACGTTTCTTCCATGAAGACTCAGATTTTCTGACTTTTGTGAACTTGTGGGATTACATCCAGAAGCAACAAAAAGCGCTGACAGGCAACCAGTTCCGCAAGCAATGTAAACAAGATTACTTGAACTACTTACGCGTGCGTGAGTGGCAAGATGTGTACTTCCAAATTCACCAGTCGATGCGTGAAATGGAGTTCAAACTTAACGATGAGCCTGCGTCGTACCATGGCGTACACAGCTCAATCCTTGTTGGTTTGTTGTCGCACATCGGTATGAAAGACCAAGAGAAGAGTGAATACCAAGGCGCGCGTAACGCTCGTTTCCATATCTTCCCTGCATCGGGTCTATTCAAGAAACAACCTAAGTGGATCATGTCTGCTGAGTTGGTGGAAACCTCAAAACTTTGGGGGCGCATCATTGCTAAGATTCAGCCTGAGTGGATTGAACCATTAGCGAAGCACTTGATTAAGCGCAGTTACAGCGAGCCGCACTGGTCGAAGAAACGTGCTGCGGTTATGGCACACGAGAAAGTGATGCTTTACGGCGTGCCAATTGTGCCGAAGCGTTTGGTGAACTACGGCAGTATCGATCCAACCGTCAGTCGTGAGCTATTCATTCGTAGTGCGCTGGTGGAAGGTGAGTGGGAAACCAAGCACGCGTTCTTCAAGCAAAACCGTAAGCTTCTTCAAGAAGTGGAAGAACTTGAACACAAATCTCGTCGTCGTGACATCTTGGTGGATGACGATGAACTGTTTGATTTCTACGACCAACGCGTTGGCACTGAAGTAGTCTCTGGTAAACACTTCGATACGTGGTGGAAGAAAGCATCGAAAGACAACAAAGAGCTGCTGAACTTCGAGAAAGAGATGCTGTTCAAGGGCGATGCAAGCCACGTTACCGACTTGGATTACCCGAACTTCTGGCATCAAAACAACCTGAAACTTAAGCTGAGCTACCAGTTTGAGCCGGGCGATGACAGCGACGGTGTGACAGTTCACTTGCCGTTGCCGATCTTGAACCAAGTCGAGCCTGCGGGTTTTGACTGGCAGATCCCAGGTTTACGCCATGAGCTTGTAGTGAGCTTGATTAAATCGCTGCCGAAGACAGTTCGTAAGAACTTTGTCCCTGCGCCAAACTACGCCGATGCTTTCTTGGCTCGTGCAACACCGATGGAAGCGCCGCTGCTGGACTCATTAGAGAAAGAGTTGCGTCGAATGACGGGTGTAGAAGTTCTGCGCGAAGATTGGAATATGGATCAAATTCCGGAGCACTTGAAGGTGACTTTCCGCGCGGTTGACCATAGAAATCGCAAGTTGAAGGAAAATAAAGACCTTCACGAATTGAAAGAGAGCTTGAAAGACAAAGTTCAAGAAACCCTTTCAAAAGTTGCGGATGACGACATCGAGCAAGAAGGTCTGCATACGTGGAGCTTTGGCGAACTACCTAAGGTATACCAACAAAAACGCGGTGGTTACGACGTTAAGGCGTACCCAGCGATTGTGGATGCCAAAGACAGTGTTGAAATCAAACTGTACGAGACCGAATACGAACAGGTCACGGCAATGCAAGCGGGTCAGCGTCGTCTGATCTTGTTGAACGTGCCGTCGCCAATTAAATACCTGCACTCTAACTTACCGAATAAGTCGAAGCTGGGTCTGTACTTTAACCCTTACGGTAAAGTGTTGGATCTGATTGATGACTGTATCGCGTGTGGTGTCGATAAGCTTATCGAAGAGCAGGGCGGTTTGGTTTGGGAGCCAGAGAAGTTTGACGCACTGAAAGAACACGTTCGTGCTGAGCTTGGTGATACGGTGGTGGACATTGCACAGCAAGTGGAAACCATCCTGACGACCGCTTTCAATATCAATAAGAAGTTGAAAGGCAAGATCGATTTCACCATGGCGTTCGCATTATCGGACATCAAAGCACAAATCGAAGGATTGATCTTCAAAGGCTTCGCGACAGAGTGTGGCTGGAAACGCCTGCCAGATATTCTGCGTTACATGCGTGCGATTGAGCGTCGTATGGAGAAGCTGCCGATCGATCCAAACAAAGACCGTTTGCACATGCTGAAAGTGGAATCCGTTACGAGTGACTACAAAGAGCTGCTCAACAAAATTCCGAAAGGTATGGTGATTCCAGAGAACGTGAAAGAGATCCGTTGGATGATCGAAGAGCTTCGAGTGAGCTTCTTTGCTCAACAATTGGGCACGCCGTATCCGGTTTCTGATAAACGAGTCAAAAATGCGATTGATGCTTGCTGATCGATCAGTACAATAGCGGCAGTTTTTCTTGTGGGGTTTAATGACTAATCAATGGTTTGTCCAGTGATAGACGCGATTGGTACAGTAATTGCAAATATTTTCCCACAAGTGTTTTTAAGTCATAAGGGAGGCAATGGTTCGCCTCCCTTATGTTTGCAGTACCAACCTCTGCGTGACGCAGAAGTGGGTAATAATAAAGAGTAAAGGTTGATGATGAAGAAAACTCTATTGGCAGTGGCACTTCTAAGTGCTTCTTCTGCAGCAATGGCAGATTCATGGATTTATGGTGGTGCTTCTGTAGGTCAGTCTGACTTCAAAGGTGAAACAGACACGTCTTACTCTGTGCACGTAGGTACAGGTATCCTGCCAATTATCGGTATCGAAGCAGGTATTACTCAGCACGGTGAATTCAAGATTGCAGGTCAAGAAACTAAGCTGACTTCATACTATGCAGCGCTTAAACCAAGCATCGACTTCGGTCCTCTGCACGTTTACGCGAAAGGCGGTATTCACCAGTGGGATAAGAAAGTATCTGGCGGCAAAGATGACGATGATCTAGATCTAATGTACGGTGTAGGTGCGGAATACTTCATTTTCGGTCCTATGTCTGTTGGCGCAAGCTACATGAACTACACAGCGGGCAAAGACGACATCGGTACGTTCTCTCTAAACGCGACACTGCACTTCCTATAATCGGCGAGTCTTTCGAAGGTTTGATAAACACCGGCAATATGCCGGTGTTTTTTTGTCTGTAAATCACACAAATAGACATTGAACAAAAATTATTCGTTTCTTGACCTTAAAACCATCAATCTTTCGCATATAGTAATTACCTAACTATGCATCACGTGATGTTCCGTTCTGGAATCGAACAGGAAAGGTATAACTATGAAAACAAAACTCTCGTTATTGGCTTTGGCGCTATGCTCATCTTCCGCGTTTGCTGACTCTTGGATTTATGCTGGTGGTCAAATCGGTCAGTCTGATATCGACAGCGAAAACGATACGACTTATGGCGTACATGTGGGTACTGGCATCTTGCCGCTCATTGGTCTCGAAGTGGGTTACTTCAACCATGGCAAGGTAGATTTAAATTTAGCGGGTAGCCGTGGTGATGTGGATCTCTCATCCTTCTATCTTGCGGCAAAACCAAGTATCGACTTTGGTCCTCTGCACGTTTACGCGAAAGGTGGCATCAACGCCTTTAACGTTGAATACAATGGCAACTTAAGCAACCTAGATAAAGACGATGGTGTGTCTTACATGTATGGTGTCGGCGCAGAGTATTTCTTGTTAGATAACATCTCTGTTGGGGCGAGCTATCAAGCTTTTGGTGTTGATATCAATGGTGACAGTGACACCGTAAGTAGTATCACGGGTAACGTGACTTTCCATTTCTTATAAGCGAAACAGTGGGAAGTGCTTCAACGTATTTGAAGGCTTAGAACGAAAAAAGCACGCTGCTACGTACATGAGGTAACAGCGTGCTTTTTACTTAGTCCTGAATCGGATTTGGTCGACACTGTATGTTGATCAGAGGAATAAACTTATCGCTCTTCTCGTAATACACACCGCAATCTTCACCTCGTAGTTGCAACGTATATTGATCAGGCAACTCGGTTTCAGCTCCGTTCAATGACACACCTTGCTCATCCATTAATTGTCCAGATACGATCAAAAGATGAGAGTTGGTTTCAAACGTATTTGACGCGATCTTGGGTGGAACTTGATTGCCTTGAATCGTAGTTATTGCGCGCTGAATCTCTGTTACTGTGTCACCAGAAGTCTTGATGCTCAATGCGTTCACCATATCATCGTTGTTACTTGATGATGAGCAACCCAATAGCATCACACTCATACCCGCTCCGGTAAGCAAGGTCATTGTTTTAGTTAATGTTGACATGAATAGCCTCTTGTCGAAGTGGATCAATCCCTTGATTAAGTGGAGTACCACCTAGCATTGGCATTGCTCTAGGAGCAGGAGCCACTGAAGGTGCAGCAGGGCAGTTACCTGTCGCCATATAGTTGAGAGCGGCAGAAAGCATACCTTCAGAGAGATCGCCTAACGGTGCATTCATGTCATCTGCCACAACACAGCCTTCCACTTTGTCATCTATACCAATATTAGACGATACAAGATTTTTTGCCGTAGGGATGAAGCCATCTGCAAAATCACCAAAGCCTTTTGCGTTGATCGATTTAAACTGAATAGTGTAGTAAACGCTGCCACAGTTTGCTTCAGGCGAAAACCCGTAAGGTTTACCAGTGGTCGTTGTTCCGATTTGAATTACGTCGACATCGACACCACGAAGTGCGTTGATCAGAAGCTCGCTGGAAGACGCTGTGTTGTCGGTGGTTAGGACATAAACACGTTTGGCGCTTAATGTCGGCAAAGACTTGCTTGTTAATCTGCCTGTCGCCCAGTTAATTTCTTTATCAACGAAATTGTAAACTTTACCGCCTTGACCTGACTTTGTGATTTTGTCGTTGTAAACCAATTGCCCAAAGACTTGATTCTGATTCGCCCCCGATAGCATGTAACCGACTTGTGCCGACTGCCAAATCAAACCGCCGCCGTTGTAACGTAAATCCATCACGACTTCGTCGACATTCGACGAAGACAGGCGATTAAACGCATTTATTAATGGTTGTTGAGCTGTTGCTTCGAATGCGTTGAACTGCATATAGCCAACCGTTTTATCTCCGTAGTTGAATACTTTAACGTTTTTAACCGGAGACGTTGCTACATCTTGCGCTTTGATGGTGACAACTTTCACAGCACCGTTCTTATCAAGAAACGTAAAGGTGTAGTCTTGATTGTTATTTGGAGAGAATAGGGTGTTGTTGATGTAATCAACGTCGGTTTGAAGTGGTGAATTAACCACGTCGACGTGATCAATCTTAATCAGTTTGTCGCCGCGCTCGACACCTTTAAGAGCGGCAGGAGAGTTGTCTTCGGTGTAGGCAATTCGAATATCTCGTGGCTCTGTCCCTTGAATGAACTTCCAATTAAAGCCAAACCCAGACACTAAACCAGATTGTTGAGATTTCATGAAAGCATCATAAGAACGAATGTAGTGAAAACGGTCTTTCTTTTGACCCGTTGCGGTTCTTGCTGGCGTTACTAGCGACTTAAAGTAATCGGAAACAGACGCATAGTTGCTTGGATTATTATCTGGAATTTCGTCATACCATAGATAGGTCTCGTGGCTGAAAGCGCGTAAGAACATTTTTTCGTACATGCTTGAGCCTGCTTGGTCCGGGTACGCTTTGCCTGTGTATGGATCAATCCCCGTCCTTACGTTATTACATTGATTGGCATAGCTACTTGCTGATTGAGAAAAATCGCCTGCTGTCCAAGCCGCGCTGCTGGCAGTTGTCGTGCCGTCTCCACCACCGCCACAACCCTGTAACAGTAAAATAGGGAGAGCTGCCAATACTGCTGTGTTTTTATACTTAAACATGGTTTCCCTTACATCTGTGTTAATTGTATACATAAGTCATTCGCGTTGAGCCAAGGATCTTGAGGTCGCTTGGATATAAACATTGACCTTGTATATAAATTCCTTTTACTGAGGCTTGAATGTATAAATAACTGGTTGCATACCGCAAATGGGAATCATCGCAATGTGGGGACGATCACACTCGTTTATGTTGGAAAATCAACGAGCTTCTGTGTGATACAGAAGCTGCTGAATGAAGGGGAGATCGTTATTCTGAGAGGCGGGTGGATGAATGACTCAGGGCGAAGTATAGAGTTCACTACCCATCAAGACATTCTGTCCAATTGGTACTGATATTTCTTTTCTAACGCTTCGTTTCCTGCTGCACGTTCGAGTTCTACCATGAGGCGAAGGGAAGGCTTTTTAACACCGTACATTTGGTTAAAGCGCATTAAGCGAATTCGCGCATCGGTGTAGTTGCCACTATCGATTTCAAGTTTAGCCAGTTGAAGAATAGACTTAGGACGGTGAGGGTCATGATCGATTGCGCGAGTGAAATAGTATTTCGCCTTTTCTACATCGTCTGATTTAAGCGCACAAAAACCGGCGTTCTCATAACTTGCAGGGATAAGGTAGTAATAAGGCTGCTCAATTGCACGATTAAACATTTTGTCGGCTTGTTTGTACTCCCCTTGTTTACAAAGGAATGTGCCGTAGTTATTGAGTACGTTTCCGTTCTTCGCGTTTTGGCGTAATGAGCGTTTGTACATTTGTTCCGCTTTGACATCTTCTCCGACAGTTTCGTAATAATGCGCCATAGAGAGTTGTGCACGGTAATAGCTAGGTGCATGGGTTAAGGCTTGTTGAAGGTTATCGTGAGCACGAATCATACTTCCGCTTTCAAGGTAACCTAGACCTAAAGCGATACGTGATTCAGCCATAGCCACAGGATCCGCTTTAACGACAGGGCTTTTACCGTCTTCATTTACGGTCACACATCCCATCAATCCCATCTGTATGACGAGAACTGCTGCACCAAGCTTTACGATTTTCATTTATTTTTCCTGCGTCCCTGTTCCACAGAGCATGATATGAATTACAGTGCAAAAGCCTAATGAGGAAAAATTACTATGCGATCAGGTTAGCAAACTGATACAAAAAAGCCGCCAGTTGGCGGCTTAGTTCACATTCTAATTCAGCGACTTAATCGTCTTTCGTAAATGCATCTTCACTGAAGTGGTCCAGATCATAAGGCGTTTGTTGGTAAACGCAGTAGTTAAGCCAGTTAGAGAATAGTAAGTGACCATGACTACGCCAACTCGCGCATGGCGGATTATCTGGATTGTTATTTGGGTAGTAATTGATTGGAATTGCAGGTTCCATGCCTTCACCCAGATCGCGAATGTACTCGTTATGAAGAGTATGGGAATCGTATTCAGGATGACCGGTCACAAAGACATTACGTTTGTCTTTGGTTGTTGCCAGATAAACGCCAGCAACATCAGATGTCGCGAGAATATCAAGATCAGTGTGCTCTTCTAAAAACTCCGGTGAAAAATCTGCATAGCGAGAGTGCGGCGCTAAAAATGTATCATCGAAGCCTCGTAAAAGAGGATGGTACTGGTGGTGAATGTTATGGTGATATACACCGGACAGTTTTTCTTTACGTGTTTTCTTTGGCAAGTTGTAGAGAAGCTTCAAACCAGCTTGCGCTGCCCAACACACGTAAAGAGTCGAAGTGACGTGGTCTTTTGCCCACTCCATAATGGTTTTCAAGTGGTCCCAATAGATGACGTCCTCGAACTGAACCAAGCCTAGTGGGGCTCCCGTGATGATAAGACCATCGAAGTTTTTACCTTTTACCATTTCAAACTGGCGGTAGAAGGTATCAAGGTGTTCAGTCGGTGTATTCTTGCTTGGACGATTGTCGATTCGAAGTAGCTCAACATTAACTTGCAAAGGGCTATTGGAAAGTAGGCGAAGAAACTGCGTTTCGGTCTCAATCTTTTTTGGCATCAAATTGAGAATAAGCACTCGCAATGGACGGATTTCCTGACTCGCCGCTCGACTCTCGCTCATCACAAAGATGTTTTCTGTCCTTAATACATCACTAGCGGGTAATTGATCTGGAATTCTAATTGGCACGGCTTTTTCTCCCTAAGCTTAACTTTTTAGACGTCTATACTTCTAAAGCTAACGTAATTGCTTGCGGATGTCGACATGAAATGTGACTTTGAACGGGATTTCTTTTCATATGGCTCAATCTCAGCAGAAGCTTGCGTTGTAAACCCAAGTGACTCGTTGCCGATTCTTGATTTAGACCCACTAGACCTTTAAATCGCCGCCGCATCTACAAACCAAGTCATTCTCGCGAAACCTAGCATCTCGAGGTTACTTGGGTATACATCTGAGCGACGACAAGAAATCGATAACTCATCTTGATACATCTAGTGGCGAATAATAAGACACGCTATGTTCCATGACTGCCGATGAAATTTAGCTCAGTACTGTCAGGTCATGTCGATAAGAAAACACAAACTACCAACTGTGATTGCTGCAAGATTTCTGAATACATTTTTGTGAAACACAGAGCGTAGAGTTTGAAGGCAATTATGAGATCGAGTTAGTATAATTTTTGAACCCTAATACTAAAAACACGAAAGGGTTCACCAACTCGTGCTTATGTACACAGTTTGGATAATCATCGTCAGCGGAGGATATCATGTTCGGTATTTTTAAGAGAAAAGAGACCATTCAGAGCATCGCACATCAAGTTCCTAATGTTTTACTTAGAGAGTTTGGCGATAAGAACAGCTACTCACCAGATGAAGTTGATAAGGCGCTATTAGAGCTAGGTCACGAGAAACATCGAGATATGACGCGCTATCAATATGCGTATGGGATGTTTACTAGTCTCGCGAGTTACGAGCAGTTGGGCTTAACGCAAGAGCTCGGTAATTATGGGCACTTCCAACGCGAAGTCGGTAAAATGTTGTTGAATACACCAGAACCTATTGATATGCATATTTACTTTGAGCTTGCTCAACAACATCACTTAAGTAGCGGTCAAGCCAATGTTGGTAATGAAGCCAATGTCGTCGATAGTGTTGATGGCGGTTATTAGTGCGATCATTTCAAATTCATTTCCTTGCAGGCTTTCCACACCATTCAGAGCAGAGCTAATAGCGGTATTTCGATGAGCGGGCACAAAGTTCCGAGTGTTACGCTCACTCAAGTCCGTTAGAAGGTACCGTCAAAAGTCCGTAGTCTCCTTTTTTAGCTAGCGTATTTTTAGTTTTTCATGCGTGTCTGTGTGCATATTTTGACGTTGGTCAAAAATGTGCCAGTTTCTCTCTCGCTTATATTCATCTTGTCCAATACTAATCTGAAGTTGGCTTTCAGTTTTGGAACAAAGATCATGGAGAGGGATATGCAAAGGTGGCTTAGCGCATTCACACTCGCGGGATTAGCGGGATGCAGTTTGTCTAATGAGATTTATATGGAAGGACGAACTCTTTACTTTAACGGTGAGATTACAGCAGAGAAAGTAACAGAGGCTATTGAGTTAGCAAATGTTCAACCAAATGGTGTGGTTGCCATGATGATTGACAGTGACTCTGGTGAATATCGTCCTGCTATGGAACTTGGACGCTGGGTTTATACCAACCAAGTCCATTTGATCGTCAATGGTACATGTGCGTCTGCCTGTGCGAATTATGTATTAACCGCAGCACCGAGCACCTTAGTGATGAAAGATTCTGATGTACTTTGGTTTGGCGGTGCCATGCAAGATGAATGGGATGTCGATGGCTTTGACCAGAAAGAGCTTGAGCAATGGCAACAGTCGCTCAGCTTATGGCGTCAACATGAGGACGCGTTTTTTGCCTTGGTTGATGTTAACCCTAAGATCACCATGTTTGGTCATATGAATAAACGCGAGAAATTACACAAAGCAGGGTGTGATATCGACGATGCGGCGTGGATGTACCATATTGATGATATGCAAAAGCTTGGACTGAATAATATCGTTTATGCAGACCCAGACGCTTTGATCACAGCACGGAAAGATGCACCTGGTTGCGTCATCAATTTGGAAGATTCTGACTTTTGAGTGTGATTATTACACCTGCGTAAATGTGAGTTGCATCACTTTTTATAGCGCGCTGACGGATTTTGATTATAATGCGCCGCTCAGAGATTCGATATGTCATCGAGTTCAGGTTAATTGAGCGTTGATTGCCTTATGTTCAAAATGCTTGTTTCTATGCCTCCATTGGTTGCGTTGTCTATTGCTATCGTGTGTGAGGTGATTGCAACTTCTTCTATCCCTAAAACTGAACAATTTACCAAGTTGATGCCAAGTACCGTGGTTATTATCGGTTATGGCATTGCTTTCTTCCTATTGTCTGTCACTGTGAAAAGTATGCCTGTTGGTCTTGTGTACGCAATTTGGAGTGGGGCAGGCATTGTTCTTGTTGCTGCGGTTGGCTACTTCCTATACGGACAAAAGCTCGATCTTGCAGCTATCGTCGGTATTGGTTTTATTCTTACTGGCGTAATGATTGTGAACTTGCTGTCTAAGACGGTCGGTCACTAATCCAAAAGTTTATCAATAAAAAAGCCGCGAATGATTCGCGGCTTTTTGTTATCTGAAGAAACACTTTTTTGCTATCTAAAGAAACATTGATCAGATTAATTCGCCATCGCTTCAATCAATTGACCTTGTTGGCGACGCTTACGGTTGCGGTACATCACCGCTGCAATTGCTGGCAAGCTGAAGGCGATAAAGCCAAGAATCAAAGCGTAAGCACCAGTTTGAGCACTAATGCCTGCTGGTACATCGAATGAAACGAAGATAGTTACTAAGCAACTGACCAAGCCAAGTGTTGCGACTAACATCATACCGAACTTGCCGCCAGGCACGCGGAATGGACGTTCAATATCTGCATGTTTACGGCGTGATACCAAGAAGCTTACGAAGATACAGATGTACATCACCATGTAGAGCTGAGTCATTAGAATATTCAATAGCCACATGCCTTGGTTCACGTTTGGTACCAAGATAAACACCAAAGAAAGCACACTCACAATCGCGCCTTGTAGCAAAAGAAGTGGAACCGGCGCTTGGTTCTTATTTTCTTTTGATAGCGTCAGTGGCATGAAGTGGTCTTTTGCGGCGACGTGCAGGCTCTTGGTTGGTGCAATGATCCAGTTGTTTAGGCTCGCTAAGCTGCCAAACACAATGGCAAGTGCGATAACTGGCAGCATGAATGACATGTTCAAATCATCAAAGAACGCTTTGAATGCCAGAATTACTCCCTCGCTCAAGCTGGAATGATCGCTCGATACTACGGAAGAGATGGAAAGTGAACATGCAGTCAAAGAGACTAAAATCAACACAGTTGAAGCAATCAGCGCCTTAGGGTAAGTCTTTTGCGGATTGTCGACTTCACTTGCGTAAGACGTGGTTATCTCAAGTCCTGTTAGAGAAAGCACAACTGCCGTAAAGCCTGCACCAATACCATCTTGCGAGAAATCCGGTAGCCAGTCAGACGCATGACGAAGGGAGATATGCGATTCACTAGGGTTGGTATAAGCCCAGTAGCCACCCAAGCCGATGATCAGTAGGATAGGGAAGATAAGCCCCAAAGTGCCAAACACATTGGTGATGAGCGAAGACAAGCGCAAACCAAAGATGTTGACCAAGGTCAGAGCCCAGAAAATCACGTTAATCATGATCAACATAAAGATGTTGTTTTGTGCCAGTTCAGGGAAGAAAGGATACGCACCAGTCGCGACGATGAATGAAATGAGCGGTGGGTAGTACACAATGTTCTCGGCATACTGATACCACACGGTCGCAAAACCAAAGTTTGGACCTAACGTCTCTTTACCCCATAAATACACACCGCCTTGTTGCGGATAAGTGGTACTCAATTCTGCACAAACTAATGCGGTTGGAACGAAGAAGCAAAGACCAGCCAATAGAAAGAAAGAGATGGCGTGACTACCAAATAAGGCGGCACCCGGAATGTTCCTTATACTGTCGACGGACGTAACCGTAATCATGATGACAGAAAAGACACTGAGTTTGACGGCGGGTTTGGCGATATTGCTCATTCGATACCTTTAATGATTGAGCCACGAGTTCTGGATGCGAACCCGCGTGCTACAAGTAAGACCGGCGTATTGTAGGGCTGCAAGAATCTGTGGGTATATAGCCAAAAATGGTATGTATTTACCCAAAAATGAACCGAAATCTCAGTGGCTTAATCGTAATCAATTTAAACGTTTGCTCTGGTCAAAAAACACAAAATTGAGTTAAAAAATGCATATTAATAAATGTGTTTATAGCGAATTATTTATTACCGAAAATATGGAAATTTAGCGGATTTTTGCCAATGTTTGACTCTCACCTTGGGGGAAGGTCTAGATTGGATACGACCAACAAGTTGTAGAAGATGGAGAAAATGATGGGATGTTGCAATCAAGCACCAAAAGGTGGCACTGGAAAACTATCGTATTTATTAGGTTTATTCGCAGCACTGTTTGTTGTGATCTTATTGTTGGCTGCGGTATTTGGCTAACATAAAAAGACACCGAACGTACGCTGTTGAACCAAGTCGTGCTCTTTAAATAAGCACTTCGAGGGGCTTAGGTGTAAGTTAAAACGGTATAAAATAAAAACACGCCAAAGAGCGTGTTTTTGTTCGTTCAGAAAAACTCGTTGTGTCTAAAACCGAGTATTTGCTAACCCTACGCCGAAAGAGATAAATAATGCACCGCTAACGTAGTTCAACCACTTGCTGGTTTTTGAAGAAGTAAGCAGTACTTTCAATTTCGTTGCGAAGAAAATCACGAATAAATACCAACTCGCCACGATACCTGCTTGTAGTGCTCCTAGAATCATACTCTGCTCAAGAATATGTTCTGGTTGTACAAACTGTGGGAAAATCGACAGATAAAATAGCACGATCTTCGGGTTAAGAAGGTTAGTGAGTAATCCTTTCACAAAGGCTTGTTTAAGAGTTTGTTCTTCAACTTTACGATCGAGCTTTAACTTCTGGTCAGCCAGTTTAAGACCGCTTTTTAGGTTGTTGATCCCCAACCAAACCAAATACGCAACGCCCATCCATTTAAGAATGTTGAACGCCAATGCCGATTGAGAAAGCAGCAAGCTCAACCCTTTTGCGGATACAAACGCATGAATCATAAAGCCAAGTGCCACACCAAGGATGTTAGCAATGGCAAAGCGGCGGCTCTGCGTCAGTGCAGTAAACAGTATCAACAAGGCATTGGGACCTGGAATTATCGCTAGAAAGAAAACAATTCCGCCGAAAGCCAACAAGGTATCGAGGTTCATGGTTATTCCAATAGAAAGGTTACACGCTGTTTATACACCTGCTTGTGTTTAAAAACAAACGACTATACCCAAGTAACTTCAAGATGCAGGATTCAGAGCGTTGTCATTGATTCGAGAGTAAGGAAAACAACGCAGTGTAATAGCCAGCTCTTTCCAAGTTGTTTGACGCAGCAA
>NZ_JAKRGG010000041.1:0-46530 GCF_022347645.1 Vibrio sp. MMH1-50 | reverse complement strand
GATTCTTGATTTAGACCCACTAAACCTTTAAATCGCCGCCGCGTCTACAAACCAAGTCAGTCTCGCTGAACCTAGCATCTCGAGGTTACTTGGGTATAGTAGTGACAACGAAAAAAGCCCAAGCAATTCAATACTTGGGCTTTGATGAAAAGTCTGGTTTAAAACTGTTCTATCGTGTCGCCAGATTTAAACTCCACTTTCCTATTTTTATAACTGGTGTAGCAGAAGACAATAATAAACTTCAGCGTCATGATGAGAATGATGGTAGGCGCTGGTGCACTGTCAATGAAAAAGCTCAAGTACACACCAAGAAAAGCACTCAGCAGTGACATACATAAGGCAAGCAACACCATGCTGTGGAAACGGCGCGTTAGTAAGAATGCAGTTGCCCCGGGAGCAATCAGCATCGCGATAACTAAGATCATCCCAACAGCCTTAAGTGCAGCGACAATGGCTAACGATAGTAACGAAAGCAAACCATAATGGAGAAACTTAACAGGCAGACCAATTGCTTGCGCGTGTTGGTAATCAAATACGAAAACTAACAAATCTTTTCCTTTGAACACCGCAAACAGCACAACAAGTAAAGCGACGATTGCGGCTTCAATGATGTCCGCCCAACTCACACCTAGTGCATCACCAAACAAGATATGATCTAGGTGGACGCCTACTTCGATTTTGGTCATCAATACGAGACCAAGCGCGAACATGGCAGAAAAGACTACGCCCATAATGGTGTCTTCTTTGATACGGCTATTTTCTTTTAAGTAGCCTGTTGAAAGCGCACAAAATATACCCGCAGCAAACGCGCCAACGGTGTAAGGGATAGCAAGGATATAGGCAATCACCACACCAGGAAGAATCGAGTGCGCGATGGCGTCCCCCATCAACGACCAACCTTTCAATACAAGGAAGCAAGACAATAAAGCCGTTGGAATTGAAACAAGCAAAACAATCAAGAATGCTTGCTGCATGAATGTGAAGGTAAAAGGCATAAGGAGTGTATCAAGCATTTTTGTGCTCCTTATTCATCATAGGCATTGAAGACGCTGATTCACGATTCTTTTTTGCGATTTGTTGTTTGCTTTTGCGTCTAATCGCAATTTGACCATGCTTAGGTGCGAAAACAAATGCCATCAAGAAACAAGCTGTTTGCAGTAAAACGATGATCCCGCCAGTCGCGCCATCAATGTAGTAACTGACGTAGGCACCAACGAATGAACTTAGAGACCCAATTGCAACAGCGTAGACAATCACGCGTGAAAATCGGTCAGTCATTAAATACGCTGTAGCCCCTGGAATAACGACCATCGCAATAACCAAAAAAGCACCAACGGTCTGCAACGCTGCGACAGTACATGCACTTAGAAGCGTAAAAAACAACACTTTCAATCGGGTCGGGTTCAGTCCGACACTCTTGGCATGGTTCTCATCGAAAAAGACCACCATTAGGTCTTTCCATTTGACGAGCATAACGGCAAGCGAGATACCACCAATAATAACTAACTGGAATGTATCGGTCGGCGTGATGGCGAGCACATTACCTAATACAATAGTTTGAATATTCACCGCGGCAGGGAAAAGAGAAACTAAAAATAACCCCAGACCAAAAAAAGACGTAAATATCAAACCAATGATGGCATCTTCTTTTAATTTGCTTCTTTGGCTCAAGAACAACATTCCAGCGGCAGCAAGACCACCAGACAAAAACGCGCCAAAGGCAAAAGGTAAGCCGAGCATATATGCACCAGCAACCCCAGGAACGATCGAGTGAGAAAGTGCATCACCAATGAGTGACCAGCCTTTCAACATTAGGTAAGTCGACAGAAAGCCGCAGACACCGCCAATCAATGCACTCACCCACATGGCATTCACCATGTAGCCATAGTGAAAAGGTTCGAGTAAATAATCCATAAAAATGAACTCCTTACTTGTCTGGACGCGAAACCGGAACAGCTTGCTGCTCACCATACATAACAACTGGACGTTCGTGGTCAGACAATACTGTCAACTTACGCTCATCATCATCTTCATGAAGATCTTTACCGCCAAGGATGAAGTGTCGAAGGACGCCACCAAATGCAAGTTCGAGGTTTTCAGGAGTGAAGATTTCGCTAGTCATCCCGGAAGCAAGCACAGTTCGGTTGATCAATACGGTGCGGTCACAAAAATCTGGCACACTACCTAAATTGTGCGTGGATACCAGCATGACTTTGCCCTCATCACGTAAGTCACGCAGCAACGCCATGATTTGTTCTTCCGTTTGAACGTCGACACCAGTAAAAGGTTCATCCAGCAAAATAACGTCACTCTCTTGCGCCAATGCTCGCGCAAGAAAAACACGTTTCTTTTGTCCGCCAGAAAGTTCACCTATTTGGCGTTTTCTAAACGCGGTCATGTTCACGCGATCAAGTGCAGCCGTCACCATGTCATGATCGGTTTGCTTTGGAATGCGGAGTAATCCCATATGACCATAGCGCCCCATCATGACAACATCTTCAACCAGAACAGGAAAGTTCCAATCGATTTCTTCGCTTTGCGGTACGTACGCGACAACATTCTGTTTTAGAGCTTTTTTTGCCGGCATACCAAGGATCTCAACCGATCCTTGGCTAACCGGTACAAACCCCATAATGGATTTGAATAACGTCGACTTACCGCTGCCATTCACACCAACAAGAGCCGTAATTGATCCTTTTGGAAGAGAAAAACTTGCATCATATAGCGCGGTATGACCGTTGCGATAAGTGACACTAATGTCTGATACTTTAATTCCTGCCATTACTGTTCTAGACCCTCTGCGATTGTGTTTGAAGTCACTTTCAGTAAGTCTAAGAAGGTTGGCACTGGACCGTTTTTACTGCTCAATGAATCCACGTACAAGACACCTGCATATTTAGCCCCTGTTTCACGCGCAACCTGCTGTGCTGGCTTTGCCGATACCGTGCTTTCACTGAATACCGCAGAGATCTGATTTGCACGAACTTCATCAATAACGCGTTTAACTTGTTGTGGCGTACCTTGCGAGTCTGCATTGATTGGCCATAGGTAGAGTTCTTTAAGACCGAAGTCTCGAGCCAAATAGCTGAATGCCCCTTCACTTGTTACCAACCAACGTTTGTCTTCTGGGATTTGAGCCACTTTTTCGCGAATAGGCTGAACCATATCCATGATCTGCTTTTTGTATGCTTCAGCATTCTTTTGGTAAGTCTTTGCATTAACACTGTCGTATTTCACTAGTGCATCACGAATATTATCGACGTATATCAGAGCATCACTTGGAGACATCCAAGCATGGGGATTAGGTTTGCCACTGTAAGGACCTTGAGCGATGCTCATCGGCTGCACACCCTCGGTCACAATCACACTTGGCACATCATGAAGATTTTTGAAGAACTTTTTGAACCACAGTTCTAGGTTCAAACCATTGTACAGAATAAGATCCGCGCCTTGAGCGCGTCGAATATCACCAGGGGTCGCTTGATAGTTGTGAATCTCAGCGTCAGGTTTAGTAATCGACTCAACAACAGCCGCATCACCAGCTACGTTTTGAGCCATATCCGCGATAATGGTGAAAGTTGTCACTACTTTAAATTTCTCGGCTGCCATTGCTGCCGTGCTTAATCCAAGTGACATCATAGACAAAAGTACAACCGCAGGTTTGGCAAAAGAGCCAATTTTTAATCTCATCCCTGTTTTCTCCAGAAGGCAAATAGTTACTTTGAAAAGATAGAAGGATTCTACCTTTCATTAGCATTACTGTAAATGATAATAGTTATCATTTACAGTAATTTTAGCCTTTATTTCTGAAAAGGACGAGATTGGCTCACTTTTCCAATTACATTGCTGTCACGACAGCCTTAGCATTTAACCCTTTATCTAAGCTGACTAGCAATAACTGACATGGCTCTTGATTGAGCTTCTCCCCGGTCCAGTAATCATACCAATCTGTTGGTTGGTCTGCGGTAAGCGTAAATTCTGTCGCATCATCGTTCGCGTAGTTAAACAAACAGTGCAGATCATTCTTAGATGTTAGTGCCAGAAAAGCATGGTTCAAACCTAATGCGGTAAACTTAGCCGATTCTTGATTACGGCGTTGACGCAGCATCAGTTTCGCTAGCGTCTTACTCGCAAATGGGGTGATTTCTGGTAGAGGGTCACCGGAAAGTAGTAGACCGCCACACGCTAGCAGCACGTTACGATGGAATTGATAATCTTCACGCGAGGCTGCTTGGTTAGGTAATGAAGTGAACGTTGCGCAATCTGGGTCGATTTGCCATAACTTGCGATGCTGCCAACTGCGGAAGAAGGTCTCTTTAGCAATTTGCTCAAAGCGATGGCTATGGCGCTCTACATCGTCAGACACACGCATAGCATCGACTAAGCCCAAAGAAGGCCACATTGGTGCGTTACAACCCAATAGCCATGCATCTCCTGCCCCTTTAGCGATCGCTTCCATACCCATACGGTAGGCTTCTACACCGGTTACGCCCGATTGACTGCGCTTACCTTTTAAAGTGCCCCAATAGTTTGCATCTAATTTGAATAGCTCAACACCCCACTCTTCGCGCATGACAGATACTACGTGAGTTAAGTGATCTTGAACTTCAGGGTTTGAAGTATCGAGAATGTACCAAGGTGTACAACGCCAACCACCATAGGTGACATCTTCAGCTTTCAGAAGCTCTCCGTCTTCGTGACGCACAAACCAATCGGGATGCTTTTTGAAGATTTCTGATTCTGGCTGGGCAATGAATGGTGCCATCCAAATGGCTGGTTTTTTGCCTTTTGCACGAATGTTATGAATCAGCTCTTTTACACCACCAGAGAACTTATCTGAAGGCGTTAGCCAATCTCCCATAAATGCTTGGTAGCCATCATCTAGCAGTACCCATTCGACCTCAGCTAGGTTGTCTTGCATACATTCCACGTTTTCCAAAACGTTGCCTTCGGTCACGTCCGCGTAGTAGGCATACCAAGAGCACCAACCAACCGGAGCGTCTTGCATTACTCCGTTACGTGCAGGGTGATGTTCTGCAATCATCTCACTGTATTCTTGATACAGCTCAGATAACGAACTCCCACGTAACACAACAACCGATTCAAGATGGTTATGTTCCCAGTCTGCAACTTGCGTTCTTTCACCATCGATTGCTGCTGAAAGTACCCAATGTTCACCATGTTGCTTCACCTCAAAGTAACCAGCAAAGCGACGGCAAGTAGTGAAACCAAATAAGGTGTAACCTGCAGAGTCTTCTACGACTAAATAGTTGTAGTAACGCTTTGGTGTGCTCTCAGGGTAAATACGGTAGGAATTGTTGTTATCGGGGCAACGACCAATGTCGATAGGTTGAGAAATGGTACCGCTGGTCTGTGCCAACATTTGGAAGCCATCACCGATAACGGTTGCGCCTTGCTCATAGAGAAAAGGCATTTGAAACAAGACTTCACGGTCAGTAAAGGTTTTATTGTGTATCCCGGCAAAAGAAAAGTGAATTTGGTTGCCGACGATTTCGAATTGAAGATCGTTATCACTTACTGAGATCTCAGTATGATTGGCCAATTGAATGGTCTGAGCCATAGAAAATCTACTCACTTGATTATTATTGTTTAGTTTGGCTCATTATCCTCCGCTTCTGCTGCTCAATTCGTTATCGACGTCACGAATCTGTTGCTCTTGAGCAAGCCCAAACTCGGTATTGAGAGAATGCTCACTGAAATTTGGTCAAAAAAATACCAGCCCGAAGGCTGGTATTTTATTTAAAGCTTAGTGCTCTGATTAAGCAACTTCGATTGGACCACCGAATGAAGTAACTGGTGGAACTTTACCAGTGAACTTCTCGAAGTTTACGATACATGTATTCGCAGAAGTCGCCTGTGCTAGCTCAGAAGAACCGATATCTTGAGTTAGAGTGTTAGGGTCACCGTAAGTACAGATTGCACCTACTTTCTCGTTTAGAGGACCATACCACGCACCTTCTTCGATACGGATAACACCACGTGGGTAGCTGTCAGTAAGTACAGCACCAGCAAGAAGCTGACCACGATCGTTAAATACGCGTACCAAGTCACCGTCTTTGATGCCTTTCGCTTTTGCATCAGCCGGGTTGATGTATACAGGCTCACGACCTTGAACAGCGTAAGTTGCACGGAAGTCTTCAGATTCACACATCTGAGAGTGCAGACGCTTGTCTGGGTGGCAAGATTGTAGCCAGTACGGGTGTTTGTCAGAGCCAGGACCACCGTGTGAACGTTCTGATTTCTCGAACCACATAGGGTGTTCTTGACAGTGTTCGTAACCGTAACGACCGATCTTACGAGAAGTGATCTCGATGAAACCAGAAGGTGTACCCAGTGGGTTGATTTCTGGATCTTGACGGAAGTCAGCGTGACGAACCCAAGGCTTACCTTGACCGAAGTCTAGTACGCTCTTCTCCCAGAACTCATCAAATTCTGGCATTTCGAACTTACCGTCGTTCGCTTTCTTACAATCGTTGTACAGGCTGCGGATCCATTCCATCTCGCTCATGCCACGAGTGTACTCGTCGCGACGACCAAAGCGTTGAGTCAGTTCACTCATGATTTGGAAGTCTGGCTTAGATTGGAACAATGGATCCACTAGACGATGCATAGCAATCAAACCTTTGTTCGAGTAAGAACCGTACACGTCGATGTCGTTACGTTCCCACTGAGTACATGCTGGAAGCACGATATCAGAGAAACGACACGTTGCAGTCCAAGCGAACTCAACCGTTACTACTGTTTGTAGCTTCTGGAACGCTTGCTTCATGCGGTTACGATCTTGGTGGTGGTGCCATGGGTTACAACCCGAGATCACCATCATCTTGAAGTCTGGAAGTTTAACTTTACCACCGTTGTAGTTGATCTCTTTGCCTGGTTCTAGCAGACAGTCGATCCAACGAGCAACAGGGATAGTACGGCTGTAACCGTTAAAGTCGTTGTTGTCCCACTTCGGCTTCATACCAGTATCTAGGTTACGAGGGAAACCACCAGGACCCGCGAAACCAGTTGAAGGTACACCGATACTTGAGTAGTGGTGACCGTAAGAGATACCACCGCCAGGCAGACCAATTTGACCAACCATTGCTGCAACTACTGCTGCTGCCCAGTATGGTTGCTCACCGTGCTCTTGACGTTGGATACACCAACCCATAAGGATTTGTGTACGACCGTTCACTAGCATGCGTGCGAATTCACGAATCTTGTCCGCTTTCACGCCACAGATAGGAGCAGCCCACTCAGGTGTCTTAACAACTTTATCTTTCGTTTCACCTTGAACGTACTTGATGAAATCTTCGAAACCTAGACAGTAAGTTTCAATAAACTTCTTGTCGTATAGGTCTTCGTTGTACAGTACGTGCGCAACAGCAAGCATGAATGCTACGTCTGTTAGCGGGTTAATGTATAGGTGATCGTTCTCTAGGTAACGTTGAGTCTTGTTCTTAACTGGGTCTACAGAAAGAACATTGATCTCGCCTTTCGCTACTTTTTCCTTCAACTGCGCTAGGTAGTTGAAAGATTCGTGCGTTTCACAGTTCCAACCTACTTGCAGGTTTTTCACTGGGTCATTTGCCCAAAGAATGATGTTGTCTGAGTTCTCTAGAATTTCAGACCAAGACGTACCTTGTGCATAAACTTCTGTTGAACCAAGTACGTAAGGCATGATGGTTTGACCTGCACCAGTCGAGTAGTCACCTACTTTAGTGATGAAGTTACCGTGCATACCTACAGCACGTTGCATGTGTGCCGTACAGTTGTTGAACGCACCAGTTTGGTTCCAACCAGTTTGACCTGCGTGTAGAGCCCATGGACCGTATTCTTTCTGAACACGTTCTAGCTCACGGTAGAACAGGTCTAGAGCTTCATCCCAAGTTACACGGATGAAACGGTTGTTACCGCGCGTCTCAGCGCTGTATTTGTGCTTCTTCAGCCAATCTAGACGAACCATTGGGTAACGAACACGTGATGGGCTGTAGATGATGCCCTTGATGCCGTTCAACATTTCTGTTGGGTTCTGGTCTAGTTCTAGCGGTTTGATCTCTTGAACTTTACCCGCGTAGATGTGGGCGCGAAACGCGCCCCAGTGTGAACCTGTTACTTTCCAAGTACCAGTAGTCTCAGCTGCATTTGCAGATGCTGAAGCCAATAAGCTTGGGCCGATAACTGACGCTGCACTTGTGGTTGCTACACCTTTAAGAAAACTTCTTCGTGTAATAGCCATTTAATTTACTCCAATCCGACGCTTATTAGTGGTGACCTTCAGCATAATCTGAAGAGTGCTTCTGTAGGTACTTCAAGATCAGTGCTTCACTGTCTGTATCTAGGTTAACGAACGCTAGCATACCGTCGAACATACCTGGCCATGTGTTCGCATCGAAGTGCGCTTCAGCAGGTTGTGTGTGACATACTGAACAGTTAGTTTTGTAAGCTTCTTTTGATTTTTCCCATACAGGGTTGATGTCGTTCAGCATAGATTCTTTCTTGATCCATACTTTCGCAGCTACTTTCTCCCAAGGAAGACCTGTTAGCTCATCAACTTTCTTCTCACCAGCAGTCACAACGTTAGCGTCTGTTGATGCTTCTTTTAGTAGTGATGCTACTGCGATGTTCTTACCGAAGTCTTCTTGAATTACACGACCGAAGCCTTTCGCTTTACGCCAGCCATCGATTTCAACTTCAACGTAGTCGCCTTTCTCTTCAAGAACTTTAACAGTCGATGCTGGGTTTAGAAGACCTGCTTCTTTAGCACCTTTATCGTCGAAGTAGATTGGTAGATGACGAACACTTACAAGTTGTTGACCTACACCGTAGTCAGTGTTTGAAGTCATACCTTCAAGGTCACCAACGATACCACCAATGCTGTCCATACCAGCTGGCAGGTTGTGTGCGATACCTTTGTGACAGTCAACACAGCTTTGGTCTTTCTCAGCTGCTTGTTTCATTTGGATACGAGCCGTTGGAGACATTTGCTCGAAGTCCATAGAATCGTAGTTGTGACAGTTTTTACACTCTAGAGATTTGTTTGCAGAGAAACGATCCCATTCGTGTTTAGCAAGTTCGATACGGCGCTCTTCGAAAACACCCGGTTCGTCGTAGTTGCCAAATACTTGTGCAAATACTTCTTTAGATGCTTGCATTTTACGAGCGATTTTATCTGTCCAGTTGTGTGGAACGTGACAGTCAGGACATGTAGCACGAACACCAGAGTGGTTTTTCCAGTGAACCGTGTCTTGCAGTTCAACGTATACGTTGTCACGCATAGTGTGACAGCTAATACAGAATTCTTCTGTGTTGGTTGCTTCTAGTGCGGTGTTAAAACCACCCCAGAAAATAACACCAGCGATGAAACCGCCCATAGTCAGCACGCCAAGGCTGATATGAACTGCCGGGCGCGTCATCGTACGCCACAGTTTAATGATTAATGATTTCATTATTTGCTCTCTTAAAATCTTTTCAAAAGTGTGGTTGTGAGCTCACTGGCTTACATGCCGTGTGCGCCTGGAGGACCAAAGAAGAACACTTGTAGTGCCCAAACGATAAATCCGTAGCCACCTACGAAAGCCACACTCAGAATTGGGAAGAGAACAACTGCAATGAAGAGGAAAGACTTCCACTCCAGGGAGCGTTTTTCACCACTCTCAATTTTGTTAACATCACTCATACATTTGCCTATTTTGTATCTAGTGTTATTGAAAAGCCTGCGTTACCAAGCTTAAGTTTTTTACAATCTCTATTGGAAAATGTTAGACCATACTAATAGTAAGGTTCAATCAAATCTGACGCTCCAGCCCTTGTTATCCAACACTTTTTTGAGCTCATCCAGAGATGTGTTTGATTGATATTCTTTGTGAAAGAATATTAATAGATGTGAAAAAATAAGTCTTTTGCAAACATGTTAAGAATACAACATTAGATTAACTTTGTTTACATTTTTATGGATTTTTTCGTGCTACTAAATCGCTATTTTTTCGACTAAAGACAATACTTTGTGATCTTTATGTTAAGAAAACTTCACGAAGTCTTAGCGATCATTTTGTCGATGAGATTTCGAAAAAACAGAGCTTAGCAATTCATAAACCTATGCCACTTCGTTAGAATCAAAGCATTGATTTTGGGAGAAGGTTTATGAATCAAGTTGTCGATATAAATTGGTTTGAGCTTGCACTTTTTAGTTTGATTCTTATTGTTCCACTCACCATCAATGCTCGCTATAAATTAGGAATTGCGAAAGATACAGCGATGAGTGTTGCGCGAATGACAGTGCAACTCATTTTGGTTGGTGTGTATCTGGAATACCTTTTTAAGCTAAATAGCTTACTCGTAAATTTACTGTGGTTATCCATTATGGTTGTCGTCGGAGCAAGCTCAATTGTGGGCAAAGCTAATCTTCCGAAGAAACCACTCATGCTCCCACTGATTACTGGCTTGTCTTGCAGTCTAGTCCCTCTTCTTGCCGCTATCACTTTAGGTCTCGTAAAGCCAGAACCATTCTACAATGCCCAATACATGATTCCATTAGCAGGCATGCTGTTAGGCAATAGCTTAAGCAGCAATATTGTCGCGTTGCAGAACTTATTCACCGCTTTCGAACAACGCAAGTCAGAGTACGAGGCAGCCATCTCATTGGGAGCCGCTCCTAGGTATGCCTCCTTCCCTTTTCTTCAAGAAGCCCTTCGCAAATCCCTTGCGCCAATTCTTGCTTCTATGGCAACAACAGGCTTGGTGACGCTCCCTGGTATGATGACAGGTCAGATCTTAGGTGGTGCTAGCCCGATGATCGCCATCAAGTATCAATTGGTTATTATGCTGGCGATTTTTGTCATGCTCAGTGTGTCTGTAGCGATCACTTTAGAGATGACACTAAGTTGTGTACAAACCAAAGAAGGACGTATTAAAGTGAAGTTTATCAACAAGGAAAAGACATAAAATCGGTTACTTCGTCATCACATAAGCGTCTCATTTTATGAATTTTTCTCGATCAAAAAAGATACTCACGATCTTTGAGACAGGTTATCCACAGAAAATGTGGATAAACCCCGAAAACCCATAAGCAACCAGAAACATAAGCGCAACTTTGAGACCACTGTACACTGCGAAATTTAATGGTCACTGATTGGTCATTGAACCGTCATCTTACTCTTCTAAAGTGCAATTAAACGACATAGGGAGAGCACCATGGATAGGTTAGCCGTACGAGAAAACTTCGATGAGTTGCAGTCAGATTCGCCCGTTGATTGGCTGACTCAGGAACCGGTAGAAATGACGTCTCATTGGATTCCAAACGAATATGGCATCAACGAAGAACTGGTTTAAACATCGGTTGAGCGAAGTTTAGATAAAAGAAAGGCAAGCCATTTAGCTTGCCTTTTTTAAAAGTTATTTCAGATGCTTGTCTTCATCACGTAGATAAATCATCCAATACCACATGCCAACGAAGACACCACCACCGATGATATTACCGATTGTCACAGGGATTAGGTTGTTCACTAAGAATCCCATCATGTTTAGATCCGCGTAATCTGCAATGTTTGCACCTGTCATTTGCCAAAACGATTCAGGTGCGAAGTATTTAATACCGATCGCCATTGGTACTTGGAACATGTTAGCGATACAGTGCTCAAAGCCAGCAGAAACGAACATAGCTACCGGCAAGATCATTACGGCGATTTTATCAGTCAATGTGCGACCACTGAACGTCATCCAAACTGCGATACATACCAAAACGTTACACATGATGCCCAGCGCGACAGCTTGGAAAAAGCCATGATGCAGTTTGTGCTGCGAAATGGCCATCGCATTCAAGCCCACTTGACCACCGTCGAACATGTACTGTTTGGTGATCAGCATACACACAACAAGCAAAACCGCACCAACCATGTTACCGAAGTACACAACCAGCCAGTTTTTCATTAAGGCTTTCCATGAAATCTTGCCGCTTGCACGTGCCACCAGCGTAAGAACTGAGCTAGTAAAAAGCTCGCCGCCGGTTACTACCACTAAGATCAGACCAAGACTGAATGCCAAACCACCAATAAGACGTGTAATGCCCCATGGAAGATCACCAGCACCTGTGGTTACGGTTGTATAAAAAATAAAAGCGATACCAATGTGAAGACCTGCTGAAATTGCCAACAGGAAAGATTTCATTGGAGCTTTAGTTGCTTTGCCAACACCTACTTCGGCGGCACGTTCAGCAGCCTGAGGTGGTAATAATGAGTCAAACTGATTGAAGTTCATGGAAGTGTAACATTTAGAAACAATTAACGAGGCGCGGATAATCGCTCCATTTCCAGACTTTTTCAAGGGCTATTTTTCATGTTTACCAAATTTGTTGTTGTTGAGAGAGTAATCGATAAAATTCAACTATGAGTTATTGTCCTAACCATTATTAATATTTGGGTCAAATGTTTACCGTAGAATAAAATTTCCGCGTTATATCAGAGCTATAGCGCTACACTTAACATTTCTAAGGGTTTTCTATTGCTCAACCTTAGTTTTCAGACTAGCTTGGATAAAAAAGTACGAAGGAATTACCTATGAAATATTCAGCTGACCATATCGCCGAACTGAACCTACTTCTTCAATTCGATTTAAGCAGCGCAGCAACAGGCATCAAAGTCCACAAAGAAGCTTCTGAAGAAATGCAGGCAGCCGTTGCTCGTCTGTACGAAAAACAACTATGTACACAACCTGATGGCGGTTATCTAACTGACGAAGGTATCGAAGTTGCAGAACACGCAGATAAAATTCTTCGAGTCCTTTCTGCTGAATAACGATATTTAAATAAACCAGTATCGGAATTAAAAAAGCCACCGCAACGGTGGCTTTTTTGATAATTAAATTTATCTAGACTCACTATATTAAGCAATGAGCTTTCTCATTTTTCCAAATGGTTGAATTTTATCATACGCCCAGTTAAAGCCCGTTGCATAAAATAAGAAGAAAATTAAGAAGCCCGCTTCTAACGCTAATGCCTGTAGCAGAGTGATTTCCAAAAACCACGCGATCACCGGAATAGACAAGAAGATTAATCCACCTTCAAACCCCAAAGTGTGACCAATGCGCATCGCTAGACTGCGCTCTTCACGGTTTGGACCAAACCACTTGTCAAAGTACAAGTTATAAATGTAGTTCCAAACTACGGTGTAAAGACTCAGACCAATACCCACCACTGCTAAGTCACTGGATCCCTTCCCTGTTATTAAAGAAGCAGCAGGAATAATGATCGCCAATGCAATCATTTCAAATAGTACAGCGTGAAAGATACGTTCGTTACGAGTCATGATGTTTTACCTAAATAGTTCTACTCAATGACTGGCATTTTATCTATCATTAAGATAAGTAAAAGTTAGGTACCATCGGTTAAAACGATATGTTTACTATTGAACAACTACAAGCTTTCGTCACTACATCAGAAGCTGGTTCTTTCTCCGCAGCAGCCCGTAAGCTTGGACGAGCACAATCGGTGATCAGTCAGCACATCATGAACATGGAACTTGATTGCGGCGTGGACCTTTTTGATCGAACTGGTCGTTATCCAAAATTGACGGAGAAAGGTCATGAGTTAATGCCTTACGCACTTGCAACGCTTAGCCAACTTGACCGACTGAATAATAAAGCGTCTCAACTTTTTTCCAGCCCTGCAACCAAGCTTGTCCTTGCTGTTGACGAAGGGATTCCGCTCACCCGCCTCCCGATTGCATTGAAAAATTTAGAAAAAAAGTTCCCAAGTCTACAGGTGGAATGCTTGACCGCATCCAGCCCTGACATTATTGAACTAATTAAATCAGAACGTGCGACAACGGGCATCATCTTAAGTGACTTACAAATGCCTAAGAATGTTGATTTATCTAACCTAGGGCATATTGGTTTTGATGTGTTTGTCTCATCACAACACCCTTTAGCAATACAGCCAATCCGAAACATCGACGAGCTAAAGCAACATCGTCAACTGGTAATCCGTTCAAAGAATGAAGACGTGAGCGGTCTTAATCAGGCGTTTAGCCCAGATATCTGGTACGCTGATGATTACTACATATTATTAGAACTGGCGAACAAGGGATTTGGCTGGTGCTTTCTTCCTGAACATTTGGTGTCTTACGCACCAAATACCTTAGTGAAACTTGGCGAAGAATTCACAAAACTGGCATGGCAAGTCAACATTGATTTGATACAACATCAGAAATGGCATTCCGATCCCCTGCATCAACAAGCCAGATTAGAGTTACAAACCCTGTTTGAGTAGTCATCAGGGCATACCGTAGGAACATACAGATGGCAAATATATTGATCGTGGGCGCAGGCTGGCTAGGAGCGCCACTTGCACAAACTTTAGCTGACCAAGGACACCATGTTACGGTTACCCGTCGTAGCCAATCTAGGCTAGATGAACTTCCAATCACTTCCGTACGAACGGCTCAACTTGACCTTAGCGAACCAATAGCTCAACAAAAAATTGTCGAACTGCTCAAACAAGAACAAATAGAACGCATTGTCGGATCGTTTCCTCCAGGTTTTCGCAAAGGAAACGGACAAGAATACGCACAGCAATGGCAACGTTTAGTTGAAGCCGCAAAAGTAAGTGGTGTGGAAAAGCTTTTGATGGTCAGTTCAACGACGGTCTATCCAAATTTGCCCGTCGATATGAGAGAGGAAGACGCCACATTCGCTTTAGCGCAAGACAATCCGCATTTCTCTGATAATGCACGTATTATGCTGCAAGCCGAGCAATACGTGATGGACTCCGGTATTGACTACGCTATCGTTCGCTGTAGTGGTTTGATTGGTGCCGACCGACACCCGTCTCGCTTTGCGTTGCGATTAAAACAGGTCAGTCGCAAAGCGCCAGCGAATATGGTGCATCAAAACGATGCTGTTGCGGCAACGGCTTTCGCGCTCAATCAAATTGAAAATGAGGTAGTTAATGCGACCACGCCAAATACCGTCAGCAAAGCTGAGTTTTATCAAGCTGCCATTACGCAAAGTGATTTAGATATTGCCCTTCCGCCAGTCACCGAAACCGCCGATAAGCGAATCCTTGCAGACAAACTTATCTCGCTTGGTTACCAGTTCCAATTCACCTCAACGCTGGACGCACTATGAAACTCTATCAACACATTGAAACCTTGTGGGAGTACATGCAACTCAAGCATAAGCTAAAGCCTGCTGACTGCCTATTTGTAATGTGCAGTAATGACTTACGCGTAGCCGAACACGCCGCTAAGCTTTACCATCAAAAATTTGCGCCACTCATTGTATTTTCTGGTGGCGAAGGGCGTTTTACGGATGGTTTATTTGAGAGAAGTGAAGCAGAGACTTTTGCAGATATCGCCAAGCTTGCAGGTGTACCGAGCGAAGCAATATTGCTCGAAACAAAGTCGAGTAACAGTGGTGAGAACGTTCGCTTCACTGAGCTGTTATTGAAAGAAAAAGGGATTAGCTGTGACTCTCTGATTTTGGTTCAAAAGCCATTTATGGAAAGACGCGCCATTGCAACCTTTGAAAAACAGTGGCAATCGCCTTATTCACAGCTTCAAGTCACGTCCACAGCGCACCCTTTCTTTGAATATATCAACGAAGAAATGCCACTAATGATGGTCCTTGAAGCGCTCATGGAAGATTTTTCTCGTGTGAAAACCTACCCAGAGAAAGGCTTTCAAACAAAACAAGAGATTCCTGCCCACGTTGAGTCTTCTTATCAAGCACTTCGAGAAAAGTTTGAGTTTGGTCTCGCGTAATCCTTCACTTACGGACCAACAGCTAGACAGTAAAAAGCCACCGAATTCGGTGGCTTTTTCTTATCTAACTCTTATCTAGACTGGCTTACTTACCAAGTGCTTCTTTATAATGCTGGCGACAAACGGATACGTAACGATCGTTACCACCGATTGCGACTTGATCACCTTCTTTGATTGCAACACCGTGCTCATCAGTACGGATAACCATGTTTGCCTTGCGACCACAGTGACAAATCGTTTTGAGTTCCACCAACTTGTCTGCCCAAGATAGCAGGTACTTGCTGCCTTCAAAAAGTTCGCCTAGAAAATCGGTACGAAGACCATAGCAGAGTACAGGAATATGCAGCTTATCAACCACTTCTGTTAGTTGGTAAACCTGTTCTTTCGACAAAAACTGACACTCATCAATTAGGATACAGTGACGTTTTTCAACTTCATGCAGTGCCGCGATCTCTTGGTAAAGGTTGGTATCTGGACGGAACAAATGCGCGTCTGATTGCAAACCAATACGAGAGCTCACTTTACCTACGCCGTAGCGATCATCTAACGCTGCTGTGAAAATCACAGGCGTCATGCCACGTTCTTGGTAGTTAAATGAAGATTGAAGAAGAGTTGTCGATTTACCCGCGTTCATTGCCGAGTAATAGAAATACATCTGAGCCACAGAGCACTACCTTCGTTAAAGTTTAGAATTTATAAAAGCTTGTAAAGAAAAGGGCTGAATCATCAGCCCTTTTAAAAGATTCAATTACTTACGTCGCCACGTTGTGCCTTCTGGACCATCTTCCAGAACAATGCCCATTTCCGTCAGCTTGTCACGAGCCATATCTGCGTTAGCCCAATCTTTTGCTGCACGAGAATCGTTACGTAGCTTAATTAGTGCTTCGATTTCAGCCACTTCATCGTCGTCGCCTGCATCACCTTTTAAGAATGCTTCTGGATCTTGGTGAAGAATACCGATCACGTCAGCCAGTTCACGCATTAGCGCACCTAGCTCGCTCGCTTTCTCTAGGTTTTCTGTCTTCAGACGGTTTACTTCACGCGCCATGTCAAACAGTACTGAGTAAGCTTCTGGTGTGTTGAAGTCATCGTTCATCGCTGCTGTAAAGCGAGTTACGTATTCTTCACCACCCGCTGGCGCAGCATTCAGATCCAGACCACGTAGAGATGTGTATAGACGCTCAAGAGACGCGCGTGCTTGGTTTAGGTTATCTTCGCTGTAGTTTAGCTGGCTACGGTAGTGACCAGACATTAGGAAGTAACGAACGGTCTCAGCATCGTAGTGACCTAGAACATCGCGGATAGTAAAGAAGTTACCTAGAGACTTTGACATCTTCTCACGGTCTACCATTACCATGCCGCTGTGCATCCATGTGTTCACGTACTGAGTGTCATGTGCACAGCATGATTGCGCGATTTCGTTCTCGTGGTGTGGGAACTGAAGATCAGAACCGCCGCCGTGAATGTCGAAGTGGTTGCCTAGGATTGACGAGTTCATAGCAGAACACTCAATGTGCCAACCTGGACGACCTGGACCCCATGGTGATTCCCATGTTGGCTCTCCCGGTTTAGACATCTTCCAAAGTACGAAGTCTAGCGGGCTACGTTTTGCTGTTTCGATATCGACACGAGCACCAGCTTGAAGCTGGTCAAGATCTTGCTTAGACAGTTTTCCGTATTCGTTGAACTTGCCCACTTCGAACATTACGTCGCCGTTGTCTGCAACGTAAGCAAAACCACGCTCGATTAGCTTTTCAACCAATTCGATGATTTCAGCAATGAACTGAGTCGCACGAGGCTCAACGTCAGGACGTTTCATGTTTAGTGCATCAAAGTCAGCGTGCATTTCACCGATCAAACGTTCAGTAAGTGAATCACAAGACTCGCCGTTTTCTGCCGCGCGTTTGATGATTTTGTCGTCGATATCAGTGATGTTGCGTACAAACGTTAGATCGTAACCAAGGTAACGTAGGTAACGAGAAACAACATCAAAAGAAACGAAAGTACGACCGTGACCAATATGACAGAGATCGTAGATGGTAACTCCACAGACATACATGCCAACTTTGCCGGCTGTAATTGGTTTGAATTCCTCTTTCTGTCTTGTGAGTGTGTTATATATCTTTAACATGATCTCTATCTATGATTGTGAATGAATAACAAGAACGCCGAGTATAACAACTCAGACCTTATTAGGTAATAGCAATTAACCGATAAAACGATAATCGGCTAAACTTCAAGCACAAAACTATGAATTTGTTCTTCCTGAGTTTTTAAAGCGTAATAACTTAGGCTAGAATCGCAGTTTCAATACAACACAGTAAAGGAAAGTAGCATGATCACCCTTCACACTAATTTTGGTGACATCAAGATTCAACTAAACGAAGAGAAAGCGCCAGAAACAAGCGCAAACTTCCTTCAGTACTGCCGCGACGGTTTCTATGACAACACTCTTTTCCACCGTGTTATTGACGGCTTCATGATCCAAGGTGGTGGTATGGAGTCTGGTCTACGTGAAAAAGCTACACGTGCACCTATCAAGAACGAAGCAAACAACGGCCTTAGCAACAAAGTGGGTACACTTGCTATGGCTCGTACTATGGAGCCGCATTCAGCAAGCTCTCAGTTCTTCATCAACGTAAACAACAACACGTTCCTAGATTTCCGTAGCGAAAGCCTAGATGGTTGGGGTTACTGTGTATTCGGTGAAGTAATCGAAGGCATGGACATCGTAAACAAGATCAAAGGCGTTAGCACTGGTTCTTACGGCATGCACCAAGACGTACCTCTAGAAGATGTAATGATCACTGGTACTACAATCGAAGAGTAATTCTTTAGAATTGCCACCAAGAGATAAGTTTGTGGGGAGGCTTCGCCTCCCCTTATTTCTATGACGACATTATTTATATCTGATCTTCATCTTACCCCATCACGTCCGGACATCACGGAGTGCTTTGTCACGTTCATGCATACAGAGGCGATCCATGCAGATACTTTGTATGTGCTCGGTGATTTGTTCGAGTTTTGGATTGGTGACGATGATGACACCCCTTTCGCAGACCAGATCCGCGCTGAATTTAAAGCGCTGACGGATTCTGGTGTCCCTGTTTTCTTCATCCAAGGCAACCGAGACTTCCTCCTAGGTAAACGCTTTTGCAAAGAAACCGGTATGACGTTGCTCGACGACGTTTGTACGATTGACCTCTATGGTCAAAAAGCCGTTATCTTACATGGCGATACACTTTGCATTGATGATGTGAAATACCAAGAGTTTCGTAAAACCGTTCATAAACCATGGCTTCAATGGTTGTTTAATCGAATTCCTTGGTTCGTTAAGAAAAGAATTGTCACCAAGGTTCAATCAGACATTCGAGATGATAAAAAAACCAAGTCTCTCGACATCATGGATGTAAACCAAGGCGAAGTTGAACGTGTTATGTCTCAAAACTGCGTCAACTTGATGATTCACGGTCATACACATCGTCCAAATACACATTTTTTTGAACTTAATGGTGCTAAAAACACCCGCATCGTTTTAGGTGATTGGTATACCCAAGGCTCAGTTTTACAAGTAAATTCTGACGGTTTTGACTTACAAACACGACCGTTTGACACAGAATTGAAGTAAAGCTTGTCGAGCGTGTAGAAGATTGACGCGTAAAGCATAGAAATTTTACAAAAAATCGCTATCATCGTAATACTAAGTTAAACAGAACAAAGTACCGCATTGAAGTATTCATACGTAGCTCGTCAACCGATACTAGACAGAGAAAAGCGTACCATTGGGTACGAGCTTCTCTTTCGTGACGGTCCGAAAAACACCTTTCCAGAAGTAGAACCAGAAATGGCGACTAGCCGACTTTTGTCTGATCACTTCTTGACGACTCACTACAGCACACTAGGTGATAAACTTGGCTTTGTTAATTTTCCATACCAAAGCTTAGTCAACCTAGTTCCTACTCTATTTCCTAATGAGTCGTTAGTTGTAGAGGTGCTGGAAGATTGCGAACCGACAGATGAGCTACTTCATGCGATTAAACATCTGCACGCATCTGGTTATCGTGTCGCATTAGATGACTTCGTTCCGACCAAGGCTTGGAAGCGCTTCTTACCATACGTCGCTATCATTAAGTTTGATATCCGTTTGGTGCCTATAGACAAAGCTGCAATCTATATTCGTTCTCTCGGACATTTTGGTATCGACTTCTTAGCAGAAAAAGTCGAAACCTATGAAGAATTTGAGCAAGCGATGGATGCTGGTTTTAACTACTTCCAAGGATACTTTTTCAGTAAGCCAGAGATGATTCAGAAGAAACGCCTCAACCCAGCGTTTTTGACGGTTATACAACTGTGCAAAGAAATTGCAGATAAACCTATCAATTTCAATGAGGTAGAACGTCTGTTTTCTATTGATGTGACTTTGTCTTATAAGCTGTTGACTTACGTAAACTCAGGTTACACGCTCACAACTAAGATTAAGTCTTTCCGTCAAGCTCTGGTTTACCTTGGTGAAGAGCGCTTAAGACGCTTTATTTCTCTTGTGGCGATTGCCTCTGTGCACGAGGATAAACCTGACTCTCTCTATTCGTTAGCGATTCAACGCGCACGTATGTGTGAGATTTTGTTGAGCCAGATGAAAACCAAGTATGATCCGGGTCAAGCATTCCTGACAGGTATGTTTTCACTGCTGGACTCACTACTCGATCAGCCACTATCCGATGTAATCAGCGACATTCCAGTCGATGAGGAAATCAAACAAGCACTCACCAGTCGAAAAGGTGTATTAGGCTACCTACTTTCAATGATCATTGCTTACGAGAAAGCCGATTGGGAAACGACGGAAAAGTACTGTAACGCGCTCAAACTGAATGAACCACAATTAGCGAAGGCGTTCAGTCAATCCACTGCGTGGGCCCAAGAACTGCTGTCTCAAACGCCCTAAATCGCTATAATGCCCCAAAAGAATACCTCCAGCCTCACTGATATGCCCAAGTAACCTCGCGATGCTACGTTCAGCGAGAATAAGTTGGGTGTAAAAGGTTGTTTGTTTTACCGCTTAATTAATCGAGATTTCATTTTATGGCTTCTTCTTGTCCTTGCGGGTCTAACCGCACCTACTCACAGTGTTGTGAAATCGCCCACAATAACCATGCTGACGTCATCACTCCAGAGCAGTTGATGCGTTCTCGCTATAGTGCACATGTGTTGGGTCTAGTGGATTACGTGGTAAAAACATATCACCCAAGCTGTAACGCAGAAGAACAACGTGAAGGCATTGCCCAGTCCATCGATAGCGATTGGTGCAAGCTTGAGGTAGTCAAAACTGAAGCGGGTAGCAACAAGAATGAAGGTTTTGTTGAGTTCAATGCGTACTTTAATGAAGACGGCAAACGCTACTGCATGACAGAGCGTTCTCGCTTTGTAAAAGAAGACGGACTTTGGTACTACATTGACGGCACATTTCCTGAAGAAGAGCCAGAAGAAGAACCAGAACAAGATCCACGTTTAAGCCAGCCAATAAGTAGCCTAAAGGTTGGCCGCAATGACCCGTGTATCTGCGGAAGTGGTAAGAAATTTAAGAAGTGTTGTGGGTAAAGCATCCATACCTAGCTTATTAAACTCGATTTAATTGGATTCTTGACATCGCTTAGGCTTGTCGAAATGACGTGAATATATGTACCTGTTTGAAGTAGATAACTCTACTGCAAGCACCATTAGAAAATATACCGTCATTCTGAACAGCGAGGGACGAGCGTGATTCAGAATCCAATCGCCACTCGCACTGTCGCCGAGGTTTACCCCGAACCAAGAACACTAAATTAAAAAAGCCCCTAGACTCCCGAGTCATAGGGGCTTTCATTTATCTATAGCAGGCTTATTTATGACGCTCTTTCAGTTTATTCACCACGTCATTCATCGATAGACCTTGGTCTTGAAGCAATACCAGCAAGTGGTAAATCAAGTCTGCTGATTCACACACTAACTCCGCCTTATCGCCCGACGTCGCCGCAAGCGCGACTTCAACGCCTTCTTCGCCCACTTTTTGCGAAATACGCTTGGTGCCACGGGCATAAAGACTGGCAGTATAAGAGGAATCTGGGTCGGCACTCTTGCGGGCAGCCAATAGCTGCTCAAGTTGATGAAGCCACACCATTTGTGACTCCTCTTGAGGGTCCACATCCCAGCAAGTTGTGTTACCCAAGTGACACGTAGGACCAATGGGATTCACTTTCACCAGTAGCGTATCGTTGTCGCAATCGAGCTGAATGTTCACCAATTGCAATACGTTGCCAGAGGTCTCACCTTTCGTCCAAAGACGTTGCTTGGTACGAGAGAAAAACGTCACTTGACCTGTTTCGCCCGTTTTTGCCAACGCATCTTGGTTCATGTAACCCATCATCAGCACTTGGCTTGATTGGAAATCTTGTACGATGGCAGGTACCAGACCATCCACCTTTTCCCAGTTGATTCGCTCAGCTAGCGAACTTACTTCGGCGGCTTTCACACTCATAGTCGTACCTCAATGCCTTGTTGTTTCAAATACTGCTTTAGTTCACCAATATTGATGACTTGCTTGTGGAATACCGATGCGGCAAGCGCGCCATCCACATTTGCTTTTTGGTAGGCTTCTGCGAAATGCTCCATGGCACCTGCACCGCCCGATGCAATCAATGGCACGTTACACACTTCACGCACCATATTCAGTTGTTCGATGTCGTAGCCGTTACGTACACCGTCTTGGTTCATCATGTTCAGCACGATTTCACCAGCGCCGCGCTTTTGTACTTCTTGCACCCAATCACGCGTTTCCCATTGGGTCGCTTTGGTGCGTTCTTCATCACCAGTAAACTGGTAAACCTGATACTTGCCCGTCTCTTTGTCGTAGTATGAATCGATACCAACGACGATACATTGCACACCAAACTTATCAGCAAGGTCAGTAATCAACTGAGGGTTAGCCAAGGCAGGAGAGTTAATAGATACCTTATCTGCACCAAACTCAAGAATGCGCGCCGCGTCTTCTGCTGATTTAATACCACCAGCCACACAGAACGGGATATCAATCACTTCTGCAACGCGAGCGACCCAACTTTTATCGACGACACGACCATCACTTGAAGCGGTAATATCGTAGAACACAAGCTCGTCTGCGCCTTCTTCAGCATAACGCTGCGCCAGAGGAACGATGTCACCAATAATTTCGTGGTTGCGAAACTGGACGCCCTTCACCACTTGTCCATCACGAACATCAAGACATGGAATTATTCGCTTTGCCAACATGCAAACGCCTCCTCTGCTGTGAACTTACCATCTAACAATGCACGACCAACAATCACGCCAGCAACACCGCTGCCTTTTAGTGCTTCGATATCCGCTAATGAACCGATGCCACCTGAAGATTGGAACTGCACTTGCGGGTACTGTTTACATAAGTCGACGTAAAGCTCAACGTTTGAACCTTCTAGCGTACCGTCACGAGAAATGTCCGTGCAAAGCACATGCTGTAGACCTACCGTCAGATAATCGTTGATCAATGCTTCGATAGTCACGCCTGAGTCTTCTTGCCAACCAGAGATCGCTACCTTACGCGTGCCGTCTTGATCGATGTTGATGTCTAGCGCGAGAACAATTTTCTCTGCACCGTATTTTTCCATCCAACCTTTCACAAGCTCTGGCTGTTTTACCGCTGTAGAACCAACTACAACACGCTGAGCACCCGCTTCTAGCAGGTCAACCACGTCTTGCTCTGTACGCACACCGCCACCGATTTGGATGTTTGCTGGTGTGCTTGCTAGTAGCTTTGCAATCAAATCTAACTGGCGTGCTGTCGTGTCTTTCGCGCCAGTTAAATCCACTAAGTGTAGCCAGTTAGCACCTGCTTGGTGGTACAAATTAAACTGCTTTGCTGGGTCGACTTTGTACTCGGTAACTTGACCGTAATCACCTTGATAAAGGCGAACCACCTGTCCTTCAATTAAATCAAGAGCTGGAATAATCACACTAAATCCCTTTTATAATTCTAAGAAGTTTTGAATAAGCTTCGCGCCTGCTTTTGAAGAACGCTCAGGGTGGAACTGCACACCGTAGTAGTTGCCACTTTGTACTGCTGCTGTGAACGGGTTGCCGTATTCACACTCGGCAATCGTGTAATCCCCGACAGGCATTGCAAAGCTGTGTACAAAGTAGAAGTACTCACCTTCTTCAATGCCTTTGAACAGTGGGTTACCTGCTTTTGCAGACACTGTATTCCACCCCATATGCGGCAGCGGTAAATCGCCGGTTTGTAGCAACTTCACTTCGCCATCACAAAGTCCAAGACACTCAACCAACTCATCTGCTTTCTGCCCTTTCTCTTGAGACACTTTGCCCAATAGTTGCATGCCTAAACAGATACCTAGCAAAGGCTTTTCTACCTGTTTTACCAAGCTGATAAGATCGCGCTCTTCTAGGTTCTTCATCGCTTCACTGGCAGTCCCCACTCCCGGTAGAAATAGCTTGTCAGCTGCCAATACAACTTGTGGATCTTTTGAAATAGTTACGTCATAACCTAGGCGTTCGATGGCAAACTTCACCGAAGAAACGTTGGCACAGCCAGTATCGATAATGACAACTTTCTGTTCTGTCACTGTTTTTCTCCTTGCTAACGTGAGCCTTAAAGCACGCCTTTACTACTTGGTAGCTCAGTGCCTTCTACTTTGATTGCTTGACGTAAAGTACGACCAAACGCTTTAAACAAGCTTTCAATGATGTGGTGGTCATTATTGCCCGCAGAAGACAGGTGCAGCGTACACGCTAGGGTGTCAGTCAGAGAACGGAAGAAGTGAACCACCATCTCTGTTGAAAGATCACCCACTTGCTCACGGCTAAACTGCGCGTCGAACTTAAGGTAGGGACGACCTGATAGGTCTAGCGCACATTGTGCTAAACACTCATCCATTGGCAGGCTGAAACCAAAGCGACCAATACCACGCTTGTCACCCAGCGCTTCTTTCAACGCCTGACCCAAGGCAAGAGCGGTATCTTCTACTGTGTGGTGATCATCGATGTGAAGGTCTCCTTCCACTTTGCACACCATTTGGAATCCACCGTGCGTCGCAATTTGATCCAACATGTGGTCGAAGAAACCAAGACCCGTTGAGATGTCATTACCGCCTTGCTCATCAAGATTAACCGCAACTTTGATGTCCGTTTCTTTCGTGGTACGAATCACTTCAGCAACACGAGCTTTCACCGTCAGATCTTTCAGGATCTGTTTCCAACCCATGGTTTCTGGGTTGTATTGAATACCACGAATTGCCATATTTTCTGCAAGTTGAAGATCGGTTTGACGATCACCAATCACAACAGAGTTTTGAAAATCAACTTTGCCACCTTGTAGATACTCTTTTACCAAGCCCAATTTAGGCTTACGGCAAGAGCAGTTATCTTCATCAAAGTGAGGACAAATCAGCACGTCATCAAACTTCACACCTTGAGACTCAAAGATCTCCATCATCATGTTGTGTGGTGCGTCGAAATCTTCTTGTGGGTAGCTGTCGGTACCTAGACCATCTTGGTTCGTTACCATCACTAGGCGGTATCCGGCATCCTGCAACGACAACAGGCTTGGGATAACAAATGGCTCTAGTTTAAGCTTATCTAAACGGTCTACTTGAAAATCAACCGGCGGCTCAACAATTAAGGTGCCATCACGGTCGATAAAAAGGATTTTTTGTTGTTTGCTCACTCGAACTTCCTTATTGCTATATCTTTTTGGCGCTCCCGCTATTGAGCGAGAGCGATAAATACTTTTTTCTACTTATGAGTAGTAGTTTCTGATAAATCCGAGTGTTTTTTCGCACTCGTCGCGGTTACCCACACTGATACGTACACAGTTCTCGATTGGTGAGTTACGTAAAATAATGCCCGTATCCCAAGCGGCTTTGAAAAGATCATCGCCATCTGGGAACTTCACCAATAGGTAATTCCCCCATCCTTCAAAGACTTCCAATCCCGGAATCATTGACAAACCAACTTGTAAGTAAGCTCGGTTTGCATTCAAGTCGAGAACTTGGAACTTCGCTCGCGCTAGACCTGCTTCAGACAGCGCTTGAGTAGCAATTTCTGCCACTGGAACCGGTACTGGATATGGTGCGATAACTTTAAGAAGTACATTAATCAGCTCTTCGTTCGCAAGCGTAAATCCACAACGCAGACCAGCAAGCGCGAAAGCTTTCGACAGAGTACGCAGAATTGCTAGGTTCGGATATTGCGCCAGCAAATCTACCGTTGACGCTTCTGGACAAAAATCAATGTACGCTTCATCCATTACAACGATTGCTCGGTCTTTTGTCATCTCAAGCAGAGACACAATGTCTTCACGCTTAACCAAGTTACCTGTTGGGTTGTTTGGCGAACATACGAAAACCAGTTTCACGTTATCCAGATTGGCTTCGATGCCTGCAAGGTCTAGTTGCCAATCTGACGTCAGTGGTACGGTTTTGCGCTCAACACCGATGGTTTCGGCACTGATAGCGTACATACCGTAAGTCGGTGGACAGTAAAGAATCGCATCTTCACCCGGCTCACAGAAAGCACGAATCAGTAGCTCAATGCCTTCATCTGCACCGCGAGAAGTCAGCGTTTGTTCTGGTTTCACACTCGCATACGCCGCGTAAGCGGAAATCAGTTCTTTCGGTTGGCATTCGCTGTAACGATTAAGACGAGCAAAGTCTGTTTTGTATTCATTGTTAAATGGTGATTCGTTGGCATTTAGCCATACGTCACCGGTACCACCAATTCGGCGAGCCGATAAATAAGGGGTAAGTTGTTGGACTTGTTTACGCGCTAGCTTTTCCATCTCAATATCCTCTTACTTCGCTGCCAATTTTTCTACACGGATAGTCACTGCACGTTTGTGTGCATCTAAGCCTTCTGCTTCAGCCATAGTGACCACTGTAGGGGCAAGGTTCTTTAGGCCATCAGCAGATAGCTCTTGAATCGTCATACGCTTAGAGAAGTCCGCCAAGCCTAAGCTTGAATAAGTACGTGTGTAACCGTAAGTAGGAAGAACGTGGTTAGTACCCGATGCGTAGTCACCTGCTGATTCAGGCGACCAATCACCAAGGAAAATAGAACCTGCGTTGTCTAATAGAGGCAGAAGCTCGCGTGGGTTCTTCGTCTGAACAATTAAGTGCTCAGGACCGTAGTAATTTGAGATTGAAACCGATTGAGTCAGAGACTCAGCAATAATAATCAAACTTGAAGCTAATGCTTGCTCGGCAATGTCCGCACGAGACAACTCTTTAAGCTGACGTTGAACAGCATCCGTCACTTGATCTGCAAGCACAGGAGAAGGAGTCACAAGAACCACTTGAGAGTCAGGACCGTGCTCTGCTTGGCTTAACAAATCCGCTGCAATGAAATCTGGGTCTGCCGTTTCATCAGCAATCACTAGCACTTCTGATGGGCCCGCTGGCATATCAATCGCTGCACCACGGAAATCATTACTTACCTGACGTTTTGCTTCTGTCACGTAAGCGTTACCTGGACCAAAGATCTTATCAACTTTAGATACGGTTTCTGTTCCGTAAGCCATTGCTGCGACGGCTTGACCACCGCCGACATTGTACACTTCATCAATGCCACACAGTTTTGCTACATAAAGGATCTCGTCAGCAATTGGGGGTGGAGAACAAAGCACCACTTTACGACAGCCTGCAATTTTTGCAGGAACCCCAAGCATCAAAACGGTCGATGGCAATGGCGCACTGCCACCGGGAATGTACAAACCCACTTTTTGAATTGGGCGCGTTACCTGTTCACAGACTACACCCGGTTGAGTTTCTACATTGATTGGCTGTGGCTTCTGCGCTTTGTGAAACTTAGCAATGTTTTCATACGCTTGCTCCAGTGCGTTCTTCATTTTTTCAGAAAGACGCGCTGATGCCTCATCGATTTCTTGAGCTGATACACGGATAGATTCCGGCTGCACTCGGTCAAACTTCTCAGTCAGCTCCAATAATGCAGCATCACCTTCTTTGCGAACTTTTGTGATTACTTCAGAAACCGCGGCAGTGATATTCGCACCTTCTGTAATTGCAGGACGTTCTAGGATTGAGTCTTGCTGCGTTTCACTTAGCGATTGCCATACGACTGTTCTCATTGCGATTACTCCATCATTTTTTCAATTGGTAGTACTAGAATTGAGCTGGCACCCAGTTCTTTTAGCTGTTCCATGGTTTCCCAGAACAGGTTTTCAGTACTTACCAAGTGAACCGCAACTTTTTGCTTGTCAGCAGATAGAGGTAATACCGTTGGGTCTTCAGCACCAGGAAGTAGAGCTTTGATTTGGTCTAGCTTCTCTGCAGGTGCGTGTAACATGATGTACTTAGACTCTTTCGCTTGCTGTACGCCTTGCATGCGGGTAAGAAGTTTTTCGATTAGCGCCACTTTGTCTGCATCGAATTCGCCAGTACGTTGAATGAGTGTCGCTTTTGATTTGAAGATAATTTCAGCTTCTTTAAGACCGTTCGCTTCCAGTGTTGCACCTGTAGAGACCAAGTCAGCGATGGCATCAGCAAGACCAGCGCGAGGAGCAACTTCTACTGAGCCTGTCAACATACATGTTGAGAATGGAACACCCGCTTCATCCATATAAGCTTTTAACAGTTGCGGGTAAGTTGTAGCGATACGTTTTCCAGCTAAGTCTTGAGGACCGTTGTACTCTTCGTCTTTATCAATCGCGATAGATAAACGGCAACCACCAAAATCAAGTCGACGAAGTTGAACAAATTCAGACGGTTCACCCAGTGCTTTGCGATCAAGACGAACTTCTTCTAATTCGTTTTCACCAATAAAGCCCAAGTCAACCACGCCATCCATAATTAGACCTGGAATATCGTCGTCACGAACCAAAAGCAAATCAATTGGCATATTTTCAGAATGAACAACTAAGCGCTCACCCATTACATTGAACTTCACGCCACATTTTTTAAGTAGAGCTTGGCTCTCTTTGCTTAGACGACCTTTTTTCTGAATTGCAATTCTTAAGCGTTGTGTTTGCATTGCTTTATCCCTGTGCCAGATTCGGTAATTAAAATATTTTATAAACCAGTAAAACTAAAAAACCCTCGAGAGATGTTGGTCTCCCGAGGGTTTGAAATCTGTTTTCACTTTGATTTTCACCTCCGGGAGTTTCCTATCTCCCGGGTATGCGTGCATCTCCCGAAAGACTAGGCTGGGTGATGATGGTGATGAATTTTCATTACAAAATTACGCATACTTATTTAAGGCTCGATTATGTTGCTTCGTTAATGACCACACTAACGAAGGATTAATTTTTTTTCAACAACGAATTTGCACTTTTCCTAATGTTTTTACTAACCATTTGATATTATTATTCTTTATTTTCATTTCAATCATCAAAGAAACACAAATTCAGCTCATTTATACCACCAATTTGTTATAAAAAAACTAGTAGCCTCAAATCTCGCAAAAACAAACGTTTAAAATTCCATCAATGCGACAAGCAACAAAAGTCTCAATAACGAAACGCTTGATTCAAATTTGAGACATCATTCATTACTAAACTTTCCTTTGGGGCATAAAAGTAAAGAGTCATCAAAGTGCAAAAAATCGACACTACGTTAAAACGACATTCGGCAGATGCAGATCCATTGGTTCCTTTAATAGGGAACAGTGCGTGCATCAATGAACTTCGTAACAAGCTCAAAAAATACGCACGATGCGACGCTGAGGTGCTTATTCAAGGTGAAACAGGGGTCGGAAAAGGAATGTGTGCTCGTATCATCCATGAGCTGTCCAACAGGCATTCATTCCCATTTGTCGAAGTAAATTGTGGAGCAATTCCGAGTGGACTGATTGCATCTGAGCTTTTTGGTCATGAAAAAGGCGCATTTACAGGAGCTATCTCCGATAGGATTGGATTTATTCAGAAAGCAAATCGAGGCACCCTATTTCTCGATGAGATTGGCGATATGCCGCCAGAATTACAAATACATTTACTCCATTTCCTTGAGAGTAAGCAAATACATAAAGTGGGTGCAGACAATATCATCGACGTAGACTGCCGTGTGATAGCAGCAAGTCACGTAGATCTAAAAAATGAAGTAATACAGGGAACGTTTCGCGAGGATCTGTTCTACAGACTCAATATTCTGCCACTTACTATTCCCCCCCTACGGAAGCGTGGCAAAGACATTCTGACATTATCAGAATACTTCTTGAGTTCTCTTACCAATAAAAGGTCTCAAGGGCTATCAACAGAAGTTAGAAACAAGCTAATGAAGCACAAGTGGCCCGGAAACGTAAGAGAGCTTCGTAATGTGATCCAAAGAGCGATTGTTATGTGCGAAAACAACACTCTACATGTTGCAGATCTCGGTTTAGATACCAGTGAGAGGCAACTTCTTCCTTCTGTCGAACAAATAGATTTGGATTATCTACTAAAAGCGATTGAAGACAACAAGCACAACATGAGTGCCGCTGCGAGACATTTGGGGATCTCCAGAACCACACTCTATCGCTTAATTAAAAAATATAACCTACCCGTCTGATCCCGTTGAACTTCGAGCCTTGATAAACTGTAACGTAACACTGTGTAACAGGTGAATTCTTGTTTATCAATCAGTTAGACAATGGCGTCCATTCCTTAAAATAAAAAAACTTACAATTCAACAAGTTGAGTTCGGCATGCTATTTGCCTTATTCATATCAGTCTTCTAGACAAAATATCCCCAAAAACGCGATTTGCCCCCCTCACCATAAATCGCGTATAAAAAAAAGCTCCGCTAGAAATAGCGGAGCTTCCTCTTTATAAGCTTGTATAAAAGCAACTTACGCGTTTTGACAAGATGCCATTTTTGACTTTGAAAGCCATGACAAAATCGCACAAACGATAACGAATGTAATCGATGCTGCGATGAAAGAGAACGCAATTGAAGCCGTCATACCAAGAGCAATAAAGCCTACACATGAAACAAGCGCGACTGATAATGCATAAGGTAACTGAGTTGATACGTGATCGATATGGTTACAACGTGCACCAGTCGATGACAAGATAGTCGTATCTGAGATTGGAGAACAATGGTCACCGAATACCGCACCAGCAAGAACCGCACTTAGCATTGGTAGCATAAGCGCTACATCTGTTGCGCCCGCCATATCGCCCGCGATTGGTAGCATGATACCGAACGTACCCCATGAAGTGCCTGTCGAGAACGCCATTAGACCAGACAGCAAGAATAGGATAACTGGCAGCCAGTGTGGGTTGATGTTGCCTTGTGCCATTGTAGATAGGTAAGAACCTGTCTTCATGTCACCGATAACAGAACCGATAGTCCAAGCAAACACTAGGATTAGGATTGCACCAAACATTGATTTAGCACCAATCCAAAGCGTACGTGCAATCTCAACCATTGGTAAACCTTGCTTCAGCACCGTAAATAGCGCGACAGCAAGACCAAGTAAGCTACCGTAAATTAGAGAAGTACCAACATCAGTATTCTCAAACGCACCTAACAAAGCAAATTCTTTGCCATCTGCTGCTAGTGCTTGACCACCGGTGTAAAGCATTGAAGCAATCGTTGCCACAATAAGCGTAACGATTGGAAGAACTAGGTCAGAAACCTTACCCTTCTCACTTTCACGGATATCTAGCTCTTCATTTAGCTCATGCGCTTCTTGAGTATCATTTTCTTTATCTTTATCGAAACCACGGCCTTGAGACGCCGCGATTTCGTGATCACGCATCTTACCAATATCCAAACCAAACCACGCCACTGCGAATACCATTAGCAGAGCAAACACAGCGTAGAAGTTCATTGGGATAAGGCGAACATAAGCGCCTAGTGCAGAATATTCTGTGATGCCATGTGACACCAAGATACCACCGATAATAGTAATGATGTATGCACCCCAGCTTGATGCTGGCATGATCACACACATAGGTGCTGCTGTGGAGTCTAAGATGTACGCTAGCTTAGCGCGAGAGACGTAAAAGCGGTCAGTTACTGGACGAGAGATCGCACCAACAGCAAGACTGTTAAAGTAATCGTCGACAAAAATGAATACGCCAAGGAAAGCTGCAAGAAGTTTAGAGCCACGTTTACTTTTTACGCGTGTTTGCGCCCATTCAGCGAAAGCACGAGTACCACCAGAAAGTGTTAACAACGCTGTTGTCATACCTAAAAGAATAAGGAAGCCAACAATACTCATGTTCCAAGTATTGATACCACCGTCTTCAATAAAGACAGAAGAAACTTGAGAACTAACATAACCTACCGTATTACCGATAGACCAATCGTTAAGAAGTACCGCACCTAGTACGATACCAACACCAAGAGAAACTAAAACACGTCGAGTTAGAATCGCCAGCGTCAGCGCGACAATAGGCGGTAATAACGAAACAGGAGAATGTGCAAAATCTATTAAATTCATGATCTTCAAAAACCAAAGTTTGGCTAGAGATCTACTGCAGACAAGTCACGTAGCATACGGTACGTGCTCATGTTGAACTTAGCGACAGGGAAGCGAACACTTCACCCAACCCTACAGTAGCGCTCCATAGTTTAATGTAAATATACTATGGCAGTGTTGTTCCTTTCAGAGACAACCCCAGCAAGTGGTTTCGATAGCCCCACTTACTTCGGCAATCTTCGCCTTCCACTATTATTCATTGGCATCACCCCAATAATAGCTACTCTTCGAGACTGCACCTCTACGGCAATAACAAACAATTAACCGTTAATCGTACAAATTAACAACAATTTATCTGCAATATTGCATCAGGTGGTTGTCATTGTACCTATGAAGCCTCCCATTGCAACACATCAAACTAAATTAAATGAATAAATAATCGCGATTTCGATTTATAAATGAAATGTGACCAAATCATACATTGCGCAACTGCAATCACTTCAACCTTGTCCATTATGAAACTTTATTACTACTATTAAATACGCCATAGTTTTACGTGCAACAATAAATGAATGAAATATGACAGTGATAGCATTTGCCATCTAATCCTTTTCTGTCAGAAAAAGGGAAATTTAATTCAAGCTATAAATAAACATGATAGCGATCGAGAAAAAGACCGTATCTATTAAGTAAAAATTGTCTGAAGTGGCTAATTAAATTTCAAATTGATTAATTAATATTGTTAGAACCCGAAAAAACTAAAGAAATTTAATCTAAATCATGAATTAGCATTTGCACATATCAGAAAGATAAAGTTAAATATAAGGACTCTATGTTTATTTCTAGATTCACATTTAATTTATCTTATCGATAAGCGATGTAGAATCTTTTAACCTATTAATAGGAATCGTCATGTCAGAGCTGACTAAAACACTTCTAAATATCCGTAGCCTTCGTGCATTTTCTCGTGAGCTGACTCTAGAACAATTGGAAGAAGCTCTAGATAAACTAACTATCGTTGTTCAAGAGCGTCAAGAAGCAGAAGAAGCAGACCGCGCAGCACAAGCTGAGCAAGAAGCTAAACTGGCTGCTATCGCTGAGCAAATCGCTCAAGACGGTATCGATGTTGAAGCGCTAATTAGTGCACTTGCTGGTGAAACAAAAACTAAAGCAAAAACTAAACGTGCTCCTCGCCCTGCTAAATACAAATACACTGACGTAAGCGGTGAAGAGAAAACTTGGACAGGTCAAGGTCGTACACCTTCTGCAATCCAAGAGCAACTAGATGCAGGTAAATCTCTAGATGATTTCCTAATCTAAGAATAGATTTATGAAATTTTAAAAAGGTTCCCTATGGGAGCCTTTTTTATTTTTCTGTAAATAGATACAAAAATGGCGCATTTTGAATGCGCCATTTTTTGCGTATGTGAGAAGTTGGTTAATTCAACAGAATCTATTAACGTTCCCAGTATGCTTCTTCTAAACTATCTTCGCGCTCAGGAAGACCACGAGAAAGACGTGGTGAATGCTGCACTAACACTTCGTAACTCGCGCGGTTTGCGTATTTACAAACTTGAGAGAATGAAGAGTAAGTTAAATACTCATTGCTGTGCTTGCTAGAGTTAGGCACATTTTCTTTGTGGTATTTATTTGCAGCCATATCGTGAAGTACTGCTGACAATGCTGCATCACCTGCACCATTAGTATTTTTAATTTTTTCTGGGCCACCCATGTATGGGGAGATATGTGAATATACTTTGATTGCATTTTCACATGAGTCTTTCTTTGCAGGTCGGCTAAATTCAAAACGGTTGAATTCGGCAATAGAACCAGGAAGCAGCGGCAACGACGTTTCACGCTTCGCGCTTTCTTCTGTATAACCTGCCATAAATAGACCAACAGGACCTGCTGTACATAACACAAGGTCAGCCCACTCAAGCGTCTTATCCGACGCCGCTAGCGGATCAGATTCGCCCGTTAGCGCTTCCGCTTCGTCTTCATTCATTGCAACAACGGATACATTGTCACGAATAAATTCTTGCCAGAATGTTGGGTCATCTTGAATAACAAATTTAGTTCCTAGTGTTAGTACCACAGGAACATCATGTTTCTTCGCGTATTCAATTGCACGCATCGTTGCTTCCGGCATTGGGTCGCCTTCTTTACAACGAACTAGGTAAGCAGTCAGTACTAACGCAGACGCGCTCCTGAAGATTTTCTCAGGGATGTTGTCTGGGTGAAGTTGGTTCATTTGACCTTCACTGATTGCGAAAGTACGTTCACCATCTTCTGTAATCAGAGCGAAACAGCGACCGATGGCACCTTCAACACCTTGTAGGTAGTTCAGGTCCATACGGCTAGAAGTGTTACATAGGTAGCGGTAACCGTAGCTACCAATTTTGATGTCCTGACTCATTACACCCAAAAGCGTTGAACGGTCATCCGCTAATACAGAATAGTTGTGTAGCGTGTTACCAATTGTGCCACCAGCATACTCATTGGTAATTAAGCATTCTTCTTTTAGCTGTTGGTATAGCGCTTCTGCAGTCGCGTCATCAATTACCAACGAGTGTCCTTTACTCAAACCGTACTTTTCAATCACATCCGTTGTAACTTTCGCTTCAATATCAACCAGCGTTTGGTCAATGCCGATGATGTGAGTGCGCGTCATCTTTTTGCTTTCTTGTGCTTGGCTCACCAATGGGTCACGAGCATGAACAGGAAAATAGTGCTTCGATTTGCGTTGTCCAGGAAATTTCATATTGTTAGTCTGAGTAAGGGGATGAAAAGGAGAACGGATTCTATACCGCCGTCATTAAAGCAGCAATAAAGGCAATTATAGCAAACGTTTGCAGTCCGCTTTTTTCTTTCAATCGCCCTATTCGCCTTCCATGAAACCAAGATCTGGCAGTTGTTCGAGGTGTTCACTGTAACGCTTAGGGTCGAACTCCCCACCGTTCTTCATTACGTCAAAAATCTCAATAGACATAGCACACGCCATCATCGCCACCGCATCTTCACGTGGTGTGCCTGTCATCATTAGACGCATCAGCGTTTCTTTCACCTTAAGTGGATTACCATCTTCAAGTTGATTTTCAACAATTTCAATCAACTCAGCTTCTTGCATAAATTGGTTTTCTTCAGTCATTTGATTTTTCCTCTTGGATTTTTGCCAACTATGCCATATATAACCCTTCTATACTTATCGAATTTAATACTCACGTTCGCATTTGGATAAATTTAAGCCAAAATCGAAGTGTGATTTCGATCTCGGATCTGTCACCGGTCAGTGGATTCTGGTAGAATCTGCGTCCCGTTAATTTTAGTGGTGTTTAGTAATGTCTGATAACAGCCAAAAGAAAGTCATCGTCGGTATGTCCGGCGGCGTTGATTCATCTGTTTCTGCGTATCTTCTAAAGCAACAAGGCTACCAAGTAGAAGGCCTGTTCATGAAGAACTGGGAAGAAGATGACAACGAAGAATATTGTACAGCAGCAGAAGATCTTGCTGATGCGCAAGCAGTATGTGACAAGCTAGGCATCCACCTACACACTATCAACTTTGCTGCTGAATACTGGGATAATGTATTTGAATACTTCCTTGCGGAATACAAAGCAGGTCGTACACCAAACCCAGACATTCTTTGTAACAAAGAAATCAAATTCAAAGCATTTCTAGAATTTGCGGATGAAGTGCTTGATGCAGATTACATCGCAATGGGTCACTACGTACGCCGCTCTTTCCCAGAAGACGCTTTACCTGGGGAAGAACAGGAAAAACCACAAATGCTACGTGGTCTAGATGGCAACAAAGACCAGAGCTACTTCCTATACACATTAAGCCACGAGCAGATTGCACGTAGCCTATTCCCTGTTGGTGATTTAGAGAAGCCAGAAGTGCGCCGTATCGCAGAAGAGCAAGACCTGATCACAGCGAAGAAGAAAGATTCTACCGGAATCTGTTTCATCGGTGAACGTAAGTTTACGGAATTCCTAGGTCGTTACCTTCCTGCTCAACCGGGTAATATCGAAACGCCAGAAGGCGAAGTGATCGGTCAGCATCAAGGTTTGATGTACCACACATTAGGTCAACGCAAAGGTCTTCATATCGGTGGTCGTAAAGGCGGTGGCGGTAACGAAGACCCATGGTTTGTTGGTGAGAAAGATCTAGAACGTAACGTTTTGATTGCGGTTCAAGGTAAAGACCACCCAATGCTGAAATCAGAAGGTCTACTTGCATCACAACTTCACTGGGTAGATCGTGAGCCAATTCGCGATGTTATGAAGTGCACAGTGAAAACTCGTTACCGTCAGGAAGATATTCCTTGTACAATCATCCCTATCGATGATGAAAACATTAAAGTGATCTTTGACGAGCCACAAATTGCTGTAACGCCAGGTCAATCAGCCGTGTTCTATAAAGATGACGTGTGCCTTGGTGGCGGCATCATCGAGCAACGCATTAAATATTCTCAAGCTTAGGAGTCGTTACGTGGCGAATACACTTTATGACCGTACTATCGCTTTTGCAGGTATCTGCCAAGCTGTTGCTTTGGTTCAACAGGTAGCGAGAGACGGACATTGTGATCAAGATGCCTTTGAAACGTCAATTAACGCCATTTTGAATACTAGCCCAGCCAACACCATCGGTGTTTTCGGTCGCGAAGCCGACCTTAAGCTGGGTCTTGAATGCTTGGTGAAAGGGATTGATAGCACCCCATCTGGAAGTGAAGTCACTCGCTACATCATCAGCCTAATGGCATTAGAGCGCAAGCTATCGGGTCGTAACGATGCAATGTCACAACTTGGTGACCGCATTCAAATGGCTCAGCGTCAAACGGAACATTTTGAATTGCTAGATGATCAAATGATCAGCAACCTAGCGAGCATTTACTTGGATGTAGTCAGCCCTATTGGTCCTCGTATTCAAGTAACTGGTACTCCATCTGTACTGCAACAAACCGCTAACCAGCACAAAGTTCGTGCGTTGTTGTTATCGGGTATTCGTAGCGCAGTACTCTGGCGTCAAGTTGGCGGTAAACGTCGCCACCTGATCTTCGGACGCAAGAAGATGGTAGAGCAAGCACAAATCCTTCTTGCTCGAATGTAATAAGGTATCAAGTAAGCAGCTCGCGTTTATCGCGAGCTCATTTTTTTCGATCAAAACAAATCTCGCGCAAACGTTTGCGCAATATTCGTGACAATTGCCACAGTTATTGGTATAAAGCTCACGAAATTTAGAAACCCAATTCAGGAGAACATCATGGAACTGTCAGCATTGACTGCTGTTTCACCAGTAGACGGCCGTTACGGAAGCAAGACAATTGCGTTACGCGAAATTTTCAGTGAATACGGTCTACTAAAGTACCGTACTATCGTTGAAATCCGCTGGCTACAAAAGCTTGCTGCTACTGCTGAAATTGCAGAAGTGCCAGCGTTTAGCGCAGAAGCAAACCAATTCCTAGACGACCTTGCTGCAAACTTCTCTGAAGAAGATGCACGCCGAATCAAAGAGATCGAGCGTACAACTAACCACGACGTTAAAGCGGTTGAGTACTTCCTAAAAGAGAAAGTAGCAGACGTTCCTGAACTGCACGCAGTAAACGAGTTCTTCCACTTTGCATGTACTTCTGAAGACATCAACAACACTTCACACGCTCTTATGCTTAAAGAAGCGCGTGAGAACGTGATTCTTCCAGAAATCCGTAACCTAATCGACGCTATCAAAGCGCTAGCAGTGGAATACCGCGACATTCCTCTTCTATCTCGTACACACGGTCAGCCAGCTTCTCCATCAACAATGGGTAAAGAAATGGCAAACGTGGCGTACCGTATGGAGCGTCAATTCAAACAAATCGAAAACGTTGAGATCCTAGCGAAAATCAACGGTGCAGTAGGTAACTACAACGCACACCTTTCTGCTTACCCAGAGCTAGATTGGCACAAGTTCTCTGAAGAGTTCATCACAGAGTCTCTAGGCGTAACTTGGAACCCTTACACAACTCAGATCGAACCGCACGATTACATCGCTGAACTGTTCGACGCTATCGCTCGTTTCAACACTATCCTGATTGACTTCGACCGTGACGTTTGGGGTTACATCGCACTAGGTCACTTCAAGCAAAAAACCATTGCTGGTGAGATTGGCTCTTCAACAATGCCTCACAAAGTTAACCCAATCGACTTTGAAAACTCAGAAGGTAACCTAGGTCTTGCGAACGCTGTATTCGGTCACCTAGCACAGAAACTACCTATCTCTCGTTGGCAACGTGACCTAACTGACTCAACAGTTCTACGTAACCTTGGTGTTGGTGTTGGCTACGCAATTATCGCTTACACTTCTACGCTTAAAGGCATCAGCAAGCTAGAAGTAAACCGCGAAGCACTTCTTGCTGAACTAGACAAGAACTGGGAAGTACTGGCAGAACCAGTACAAACAGTAATGCGTCGTTACGGCATCGAGAAGCCTTACGAGAAACTAAAAGAACTGACTCGTGGTAAGCGTGTAGATGGTGAAGCAATGCGTAACTTCATCGACGGTCTTGAGCTTCCTGAGCACGAGAAAGCGCGACTTAAAGAGATGACACCAGCGAACTACATCGGTCAAGCAATTGAGTTGACAGACAAGCTGTAAGAGAATCGAATAATAAAGAGGGTTGACGTGAAAGCGTCAACCCTTTCTTTATTTTAGGGGAACGAACTGCAACCTATGCAGCGCAGTGATTCGGAATAATGGATAAGGCTCTATTAATGAAGCGAAGCGTTCTCGAATCTCGAAGACCAGCATTACCAGCATTACCAGCAATTTTATTGCCTCTGAAAAAACAGAGTAATCGTCCCTACTTCGATCCCAAACTTCTTGATCTTAGTAAGATTAAACACGTGCATTTCGTCTTGGCGGTAGAGCCAGTCATCAAATGAAACCGTGATAGTTGAATCATCCATTTTTAGCTCAAAATCGTACTGCCATTGCAGAGCGTTTCCTACCTCTTTGCCCGTAGCGACACCAATAATATCATCCGCTTTCCCCTGATAAGTACCGTCTGCAAGTTTGGTAATGACCCAGATTCGCTGGTCAAGTTCACCATCGTCAAAGACAAAGTCTTCCACCAGCGTTAACTCATTGCCTTCAACCGTTCCAACAATATCGACTTCAAAGCGGCGAGTTTGCTTCTCGGTGTAATCTTGAACCATCCCCCACGCTTTGACATCGCCTTCAAAGTAGCCAAATAGATCAAAAGCCGGTGAGGACGCCTGGTAATTATCTATGTCAGCCGAACATGCGCCGAGTAACGTTGCAGCAGCGACAACCGATGTTTTGATCATTCGTTTTATTATTTTCACTGCCTCACCTGCCCAATCAGTTGTTTACGAAGTTTGGGGAATTCCGTCTGTGGTGATAACCAAATTGAAAGAAAGGCATCATTGAGGCGCTCATCATTCACATAACCAACCGTCTGGTAAGGTTTACTGCCTGCTTGACGATAAATCAGTTGACCATTTTTACCATCGGTAAGGTAGGTAAGCTCATCGCCTTTCTTGATGTCAGGAAACATAGTGTTCAATTCAGAAATCCACTGCTGGCGATAAGCCTGAGTAAAACCCAGCTTTTGCCATTGTTCGTCGGTCACATCAAGTAGCTGGTCTCTACTGATATCGCGCTGATAGTTAATCTCGAGAGCAAATGGATGGGGAGAAATATCACCGGACACCATATATATGCCCTCAGGCGCTTTTAAGCGAGATTTATAGATATCAAACACGAACCAAGTGAGCTGCGCTTCGCCGACAGTTTGCCATTGCTGCCAATCGCTATTTGTTACTCCGTTTGTACTCGTCACACTTTGCGCTTGCAAAGGCACCGCACAGAATAGGGAGGCGACTATTACACTGCTAATCAGTTTCCGTTTCCAATTTATCTTCCAACTTTTCATTTCCGTACACCTTGAGTATCAATAGCATCATCAAACACCATTCAACGAACAAAATCGCTAGTGTCGCGCTAACGCTGAAACCAAACTCGACAGCCTCAAGCTTACAACCGGCAAAGTAGCTGGCTGTGCCTCCGAGACCACCTACTATTGATACGTAAATTTTGGGGAAACGGTGCAAAATTGACTTAAGTTGATAAGCGTACCAAGAGAACAGAACCCACAAACATGTGAGCCATAAGGGTAACCACGTGGTCGGAAATATAAAGACAGAAAATTGCTTATTGAGTGTGTCTAGCACCAAACCCACAAAGACAACCATTGCGATACGTTTGAGAGCGGAGGGCTCCACTCTCCAACAATGTACTATGGTCAGCAATGTAAGTATTAAGGTCAGCGACTGCCACTGATAGGTTCCAAGCACAGCTAAAAACCAGCATAGTTGGAACCAAGTTGACGCTAAAAACACTTTCATGACGAACTACGGGCGCTGAAACGTCATATGAACCGCACTGATCGTGCGAGCTAGAAACCCACCTTCACAGTAACTTAGATAGTATCGCCACATACGTACAAAGCGATCATCGTAACCAAACGCACGCACGTCATGCTCTGATTGATTAAAGCGGTGGTGCCATTCGTTAAGCGTCTTGGCGTAATCCAACCCAATATCAAACAAGTCTCGCGTCACCAGGTCACTGTGTTTAGTTGTTGCTTGGGTGAGTGACGTTACCGAAGGTAAAAAACCGCCAGGGAAAATGTATTTCTGAATGAAGTCGACATTGTTGCTGTAGTAATCGTAACGCTGATCGGCAATAGTAATCGCTTGGATAGCCATCAAACCACCCGACTTTAGCAGGGACTCACACTTCTTGATATAAGAAGGTAAAAATTGCTTACCCACGGCTTCTATCATCTCAATAGAAACAAGCTTGTCATAAGACCCCGTTAAGTTTCGGTAATCTTCTTTAAGCAAGGTGATTTTGTCGGTCAAACCACGCTCATTTATCTTCTGTTCAGCGTAGGCATACTGTTCTTCAGAAATGGTTGTCGTGGTCACTCGACAGCCATACTGCTCAGCCATATAAATCGCCATTGCGCCCCAACCGGTACCAATTTCAATGACATGGTCGCTAGATTTGAGCTCAAGTTGTTGACACAGGCGTTCCATCTTATTGATTTGCGCCTGCTCTAATGAGTCATCCACTTGGTTGTACAGGGCCGACGAGTACAGCATATTCGTATCAAGAAATGCTTCATACAAATTGTTGCCTAAATCGTAATGAGCGTGAATGTTTTTGCGCGAATTTTCTTGCGAATTGCGATTTGTCCAATGGCTCACCTTATATAACAGCCTCGTTATCCAGCTGCCCTGCTCTTCAAGCTTATCCAGCGCTCGCATGTTAAGCGCCATTAGCTTCATCAATGCTGTCAGATCTGGACTATCCCACCACCCATCCATATAGGCTTCACCCGCAGCGATACTGCCGCCCTGTAGAATTCGGGAGTAGAACCCCGGATGCTTAACTTCAATAGTTGCAGCAACGGGTTCTCCGTTATGCTCACCATTGGGTGTTGAAAAACGTTCGCTACGCTCAGTCGTTTCTGTCTTGAAGCTCTCAATGACCGTTAAGCATCCAATCTCCATCTTTTGCAGACACTGGAAAAGAACTCCACGGGCCGCTTTTTGCGTTGTTGTTAATTCACGCGGCATTGCGATAGAAGTTGTATTTAACATGCAGAGTTCTCCTTATGCTTATTATTTTTCTTGTCTTCACCCACATGGTTTGCTTCGCCCTTACTGGATTGAGCGTATTTTGGATGTGAGTAAAAAGGTGCGCCTTTAATCCACAATTTCAGTGCGTGCCAATAAATACCAACCATTACTTTTACCGTTTGAATCGGCGTAACGATCAAGCATTTCAACAAGGCATTACTTGAAAAGGGCTTGGCTTTCATAGCCATAGTCGCATCAAAATGTTTTTCGCCTTTATGGCATTCCAAATGAATATTCAGCTTGTCTGTTAAAGGTTTGATTTTCCATCGGTACAGTTGGTCGATTGGGTTGAAAGGAGAAACATGAAATGCTTTGTTCTGCTCCCACCCAAACTCTTCATCTTGCTCGTCCGCTGCTACCGCATAATAATGACGTTCATTCCAAGGTGTGTTGCTCACCTCTGCTAGAAGGTACTTCCATTCCCCTTCTTTGTTATAAACGTAGTAGAAATTGACCGGACTGAAATAGAGCCCTAGATAACGTAAGTGACAAACCGCTATCACTTTACCGGTCAAACGAACACCAGCTAGCGCTTCCAGTTTGTCTTGAACCGCAGATTTTACGCACCCTTTACCACCGATATAATCACTGCGCTTAAAACGTGCCCAATGCCACCATCGCGAACCAAAGCCCCATACTTTTTTCTCTAACGCTTCGAGCTCGTCCACGTCGATGGCTGGCATAAATAGTGAGTAATTCAACTCATGCTTTATAGGCGTAAAGCGACGGTGACGGACGTTACCTATAAATAATCTGCTGTTCATCTGACTATCCATATCATGCCGCGCCTTTTTCAAAAGGAACCACATTTTGCTCGCGGTACTTTTCTTCTAGCCCTTGAACAACATCGAGTGCGCTACGGACACCATCTTCATGGAAACCGTTGTACCAATAAGCACCGCAGAACCATGTGCCTTGTATACCTTGCACTTCGTCTTTACGTTGCTGTGCAGCGATAGACTCCGTCGTAAACACAGGGTGATGATAAGTGAATGAGCGTAGGATTTTGTTTGGGTCGATTTGTTCCGTACTGTTCAAAGTGACACAGAAAGTATGCTCAGACTGGACATGCTGAAGGATATTCATGTTGTAAGTAAGCGAAGGAAGTCGTTGCTGCTCATCTTCACTGCCTTCTAGCAGATAATTCCATGACGCCCACGCGGCCTTACGTTTTGGGAGTAAACGGGTGTCTGTATGCAGTACAACCTCGTTTGCTTGATAGGTCATATCCCCTAGAATTTCCTGCTCGGTTTGGCTGATATCTCCTAGCATTCTCATTGCTTGATCACTGTGACAAGCGAAGATAACGTCATCAAACCAATGTGTTTCTCCATGAACCTGAACACCTACGCCATTTTCAGTTCGGACAACTTTCTCTACAGGGCTGTTTAGACGAATATCATTGGCATAGCCTTTCGTTAGAGGCGTAATGTAAGAGCGAGAGCCACCTTTAACCACGTACCATTGTGGGCGATTTGTAATATCCAACAAACCGTGGTTGAGGAAGAAGCGTAAGAAAAACATAAGCGGGAATGCACGCATATCCGCTAGTGTCGACGACCAAATTGCAGCGCCCATCGGCAAGATGTAGTTGTCGGTAAAGAAAGCACTGAATTTGTGCTCATCCAGAAACGCTCCCAACGTCTGGTTATTAGTTAACTGTTCATTGGCAAAGCTTTTAGCCAGTTTGTTGAAGCGAAGGATTTCAAAAATAAAACGATAGAACTTTGGATTTGCCCAATTTCGTTTTTGAGCAAACAATGTCGATACAGTGTGTCCGTTGTATTCCAATCCATTACCATCGTTTCTGACGCTGAAGCTCATCTGAGTAGGAATGCCTTCAACGCCAATCTCATCCATCATTTCTATGAAGTTTGGGTATGTACGATCGTTGTATACGATAAACCCAGTGTCGATTGCATACTCTTTACCATCAAGACTGACATCAACAGTCGCCGTATGACCACCAACGTAATCATTCGCTTCAAACAACGTCACGTCATGTTCTTTATGTAAGTAATAGCCACATGTGAGACCAGATATCCCTGTACCTACGATGGCGATTTTTTTTCTTCCTGCCGTATTCATGATTCTTCCTTCTTATGATGCGAGTTTTGAGGTAAGCCGAGCTTGCCAGCTATACGGAAGCAACGAGATAAAACGCAGAACACCGGTGAATCTCGCCGGGAAATAAATATGGCTTTTGTTGGCATCCAACTGTTTTCGAATCGCAGCTGAAGCCTGATTGACAGAAACAATCATCGGCATGTCAAACGTGTTTTTGTCAGTAAGTGGCGTTTCGACAAAGCCAGGGAACACCGTCACCACTTTGATACCTTTCTTCTTCAAATCGACGGCTAGCGTACGTGCAAAGTAACTGACGGCTGCTTTTGAAGCGCCGTAGGCTTCAGCACGAGGCAATGCGACCTCTGACGCGATTGACCCGACAATTACGACGCGATGCCCACGTTCAAATTGCCCCTGACACGCTTCGACACAATTGGCCACACCAACGACGTTAACGTTCATAACACGCGCCATGAGTTGCGCATCAACAATGCCATCATTCATGTATTCACAGTCACCGGCATTGAAAATCCAAGTTTCAGGGATAAACGGCAGTTGAGAGAGAGCTTGAATTGTTTCGTCGTACTGAGTCACGTCGAAGCGTAAAGTCGACATGTTGGTTGAACCTTTTTCTAGCTCAGCCAATACAGCTTCGTTACGACCACATGCAATCACTTTCCAACCTTCATTGGCATAATCCAAGGCGAGCTGTTTGCCAATGCCTGAAGTTGCCCCGGTGATAAGTACTGAGCCACTCATTGCCCTAACCTCTGTTTAATGGTTTTGACGACAGAACCTAGGAGCGGTAGGTTCTCGTAGAGCATTTCACCCAAATCAAAATAATCACGATGGTAAATGACTTGCCCTTCACAAAACTTAAGGTGGGATACACCATTTACAGATATCGGCGCACCCTTTTGAAGCTTAGGATGTTGTAAATCCATCGTCCAAGTGAGAAACCCAGTTTCTCCGACTTGTTGATGGTCATGGATAACGAAGTCACAGCGAATGACATTGGTGTATAAGGACTGAAAGTAATCGGAAAGTGCAGGCCACCCTTCTAATCGATGGGCTGCATCTTCAAACACCACATCTCGGTGGTAAACCCCTTCAAGCAAATGCAAGTTTGCTTTACTCAACTTCTGATATATGTTGCCAACTGACTGAATGTCCATTCCTTTGCTCCTATACCACATCAAAAGTTGTACAAAAATATCATATGTACAAGATAGACTAATCATGAAAAGTTGTACAAAAATATTTTTGTATAACTTTGTTTCTGAACAGTGATACGTGATGAAGTACAGCAGAGATCAACAGACACAAAAAAAGGCTTGGTTAAAAAACCAAGCCTTTTCAAAATTTTAACTAGCAGTAAGTTGAACTGTTAGCTTACAACGTGATTAGTATTGTTGGCTACGTAGCGCTGCAATACGTTTATCTAACGGTGGGTGGCTCATTAGAAGTTCTGTCATCGAGCGCTTACCGTTAATACCAAATGCCATCATAGTGCCATCTAGTTGAGATTCGTGGCTCATCTTCAAGCGCTCTAGTGCTGCGATCATCTTCTCTTTACCGACTAATTGAGCAGCCCCGGCGTCTGCGTGGAATTCACGATGGCGGCTGTACCACATGGTTAAGAAACTTGCTAGGAACCCGAATACCAGTTCAAGTACCATAGATACACCAAAGTAAACCATCATGTTGGTACCTTGACCTTCCTCATCATCGTTAGAAGCAACAATATTTGCGATAAAGCGAGATAGGAAGATAACAAACGTATTCACCACGCCTTGCATTAGCGTCATCGTTACCATGTCACCATTAGCGATGTGGCTAACTTCGTGCGCCAATACCGCTTCTGCTTCATCACGGGTCATGTTGTGTAGCAGACCGGTAGAAACTGCAACCAATGAATCGTCGCGTTTTGCACCCGTTGCGAATGCGTTGATGTCCGCAGAATCATAAATTGCAACAGTTGGCATACCAATGCCAGCTTGCTGAGCTTGACGTCCAACCGTTTCAAGAAGCCAATGCTCTGTTTCGTTACGAGGACTTTCGATGACCATGCCACCCACAGAACGCAGTGCCATGCCCTTAGACATCATTAACGAAATAAATGCGCCACCAAAACCAAATACAGCAGCCATCACAAGTAGACCAGATAGACTGCCTGGTTGCATTCCAGTTACAGCGTAAACAATATTCAGAACAACACTAAGCACTAGCACAACAGCTAGGTTAGTTGCTAGGAATAACATAATTCGCTTCATTACTTTTCTCCGAGGAAGCTTATCGTTTTTTAAAACAGATGTTTTTTAAACGGATTATTATATGGAACAGGTTTTTATAAGTAACAGAACGCTTGAAAAGCTGATTCCGCTTAGTTTCGTGCTCCGTTGCGTTATAGATATAGTCTATCCGCGATAAAAACAAGGTTAAGCAATAAATTGCAACATTTGTTTTCGAGACTGAAATAATATACCCAAGTAACCTCGAGATGCTAGGTTCAGCGAGAATGACTTGGTTTGTAGACGCGGCGACGATTTAAAGATCTAGTCACTCTAAATCAAGAATCG
>NZ_JAKRGG010000040.1:0-51036 GCF_022347645.1 Vibrio sp. MMH1-50 | reverse complement strand
TACAGATAGCTGCAGTTAGAGTAGTTTTACCGTGGTCAACGTGGCCGATAGTACCAACGTTTACGTGCGGTTTTACACGTTCAAATTTTTCTTTAGACACAATCGTGTTCCTTCCTAGTTATGATTCGCCGTGATCATTATTGATCTCGACGCGCCAGAAATTGTTATTTTATGCGCCAACGCCTGTTAGCGCAATATTTGGACGCATTGATCTTTAAAAAAAGCTGGACTTTTTTTCAGCTCAAAGCGTTTTAATTAGTAACCACGGTCTGCAATGATTTTATCTGCGAAGTTTTTCGGTACTTCAGCGTACTCGTTAAACTCCATAGAGTAAGACGCACGGCCTTGAGTTGCAGAACGTAGGTCAGTTGCGTAACCAAACATCTCAGATAGTGGAACTTGAGCACGAATGATCTTAAGACCAGCCACACCTTCATCCATACCTTCGATCATACCGCGGCGGCGGTTTAGGTCACCAACAACGTCACCCATCCAATCTTCCGGCGTAGTTACTTCAACATTCATCATTGGTTCTAGAATCACAGGTTGTGCTTCTAGTGCACCTTTCTTGAATGCCATCGAGCCAGCGATCTTGAACGCCATCTCGCTTGAGTCAACATCGTGGTAAGAACCGTCAAATAGTGTTGCTTTAATATCTAGAACAGGGTAACCCGCTAGAACACCACTATTCATTTGTTCTTCGATACCTTTCGATACCGAGCTGATGTATTCCTTAGGAACCACACCACCCACAATCTCGTCTACGAATACGAAACCTTCACCAGGCTCTGAAGGTTCAAGTTTGATCCATACGTGACCGTATTGACCGCGACCGCCAGATTGACGAACGAACTTGCCTTCTACTTCCGCTTTACCACGAATGGTTTCACGGTAAGCAACCTGAGGTTTACCAACGTTACAGTCAACGCTGAATTCACGCTTCATACGGTCAACGATGATATCTAGGTGAAGCTCACCCATACCAGAGATCAGAGTCTGACCTGTTTCGTCATCCGTTTCCACGCGGAATGATGGGTCTTCCGCTGCCAGTTTACCTAGCGCGATACCCATTTTCTCTTGGTCTGCTTTAGAACGAGGTTCTACAGCGATCTGAATTACAGGTTCAGGGAATTCCATGCGCTCTAGAATCACTTTGTGGTTCTGGTCACATAGTGTGTCACCTGTTGTAACGTCTTTCAGACCGATAGCAGCTGCGATATCACCAGCGCGAACTTCTTTTACTTCTTCACGCTTGTTCGCATGCATCTGAACGATACGACCGAAACGCTCTTTCTTGTCTTTTACTGAGTTGTAAACAGCATCACCTGAGTTCACAACACCTGAGTAAACGCGCATGAAAGTTAGCGTGCCCACGAATGGGTCAGTCGCGATCTTGAATGCTAGTGCTGAGAACGGTTCGTTGTCGTCTGCGTGACGCTCAACTTCGTTCTCTCTTTCGTCGATACCTTTAATTGCAGGTACGTCGATTGGCGATGGCAAGAACTCGATCACTGCGTCTAGTACTGCTTGAACACCTTTGTTTTTGAACGCACTACCACAAGTAGCCAGTACGATTTCGTTGTTTAGTGTACGAGTACGTAGAGCTTGTTTGATCTCTGCTTCAGACAGTTCACCTTCTTCAAGGTACTTGTCCATTAGCTCTTCAGTTGCTTCTGCTGCCGCTTCAACTAGGTTGTTGCGCCATTCTTCTGCAAGCTCTTGCATGTCAGCTGGAATTTCGTCGTATGTGAACGACATACCTTGGTCGGCTTCATTCCAGTTGATCATCTTCATCTTGATAAGGTCGATAACACCACGGAAATCATCTTCTGCACCAACGTTTAGTTGGATTGGAACAGGATTCGCACCAAGACGGTTTTTAATTTGGTCCACAACGCGTAGGAAGTCAGCGCCTGCACGGTCCATCTTGTTAACAAATACCATACGTGGAACGTGGTACTTGTCAGCTTGACGCCATACAGTTTCAGACTGAGGTTCAACACCAGATGAACCACAGAACACAACAACTGCACCATCAAGTACGCGTAGAGAACGCTCTACTTCGATAGTAAAGTCAACGTGTCCAGGAGTGTCGATGATGTTAACGCGGTGCTCTTGGAATTGTGCTTCCATACCACGCCAGAAGGTAGTAGTCGCCGCAGACGTGATTGTGATACCACGTTCTTGCTCCTGCTCCATCCAGTCCATGGTTGCTGCGCCATCGTGAACTTCACCGATTTTATGAGACAGACCAGTGTAGAACAGAATACGTTCAGTAGTGGTTGTTTTACCTGCATCTACGTGAGCACAGATACCGATGTTACGGTAGCGCTCAATAGGAGTTTTGCGAGCCACGATTGAATCCTCTTAACTTAGAGATAGGGACTATTGCTATAACTAAAAAATACTATCCCCTAGATATAGCAATAGTTCCTAGCATAGGCATAGGAACTAAAGAAGTGCTGCAAGGAACCTTGCAGCACTGAAAAGGTATTACCAACGGTAATGAGCGAACGCTTTGTTTGCGTCAGCCATGCGGTGAACGTCTTCACGTTTCTTAACCGCAGTACCTTTGTTCTCAGACGCGTCTAGCATTTCAGCAGCTAGGCGTTGAGCCATAGATTTTTCACCACGCTTACGCGCAGCTTCAACCAACCAACGCATAGCAAGTGCGTTACGGCGAACCGGACGTACTTCTACAGGTACTTGGTAAGTTGAACCACCTACACGGCGAGATTTAACTTCTACCGCTGGGCGAACATTTTCAAGAGCTTCTTCAAAAATAGCTAAGTGGTCTTTACCAGACTTTTCAGCCATAGAATCTAGTGCAGTGTAAACGATTTTTTCTGCAGTAGATTTTTTACCGTCAACCATTAGGATGTTAACGAATTTTGCCAGCAGTTCAGATTTGAACTTTGGATCTGGAAGGATCTTACGCTGACCAATGACGCGACGACGTGGCATGGATTTTCTCCGTTGTCTTCTTCAGGTTTTATCCAAAACTTTTCAGTTTTTTCAAAAAATTAAAAATAATTTAGTGTTTGGCCTTACTTAACGGAATCCATTAAGACTTAGGACGCTTCACACCGTACTTAGAACGACCTTGTTTACGGTCGTTAACGCCAGCACAGTCAAGTGCACCGCGAACAGTGTGGTAACGTACACCCGGAAGGTCTTTTACACGACCGCCACGGATTAGTACAACACTGTGCTCTTGAAGGTTGTGACCTTCACCGCCGATGTACGATGTAACTTCGAAGCCGTTTGTCAGACGTACACGACAAACTTTACGAAGTGCTGAGTTAGGTTTTTTAGGTGTAGTAGTGTAAACACGAGTACATACACCACGTTTTTGTGGGCACGCTTCTAGTGCAGGCACGTTGCTTTTAACAACTTGCTTTGCACGTGGCTTACGTACCAACTGGTTAATAGTTGCCATTAACTAGCTCCTGATTTACTTGAAAGTAAGCTTTGTGAAAAATCTATCCCTAACAGCGGTTGGCAGTTAGGGACGCAAAATTCTATGCAGCAGTGAGAGGTGTGTCAAGAAATATACGGATCTTTTTTGTTCAATTAGGGCAATTAATCCGTAAAGCTCAATCGACAGGAAAGAAGGGTTAATCCCAAGTCAGAGATTTGGCTTGTTTTGCTGTTAGTTCAACAAAGCCAGCATAGCCAATCACCTCAATAGATGGGCTGATACGATTGCTCATGCCGCGGGCTTCAATATCGCTTTGCAGCGCAAACATTGATGGACCTTTTACCTTGCTGAATGCCTTATGCTGAGGGTTCGCAGCGTACACGGCATCTTCAATCAACAAGACATCATCTTGCTCACTGTACAGTGCCATTGCATCGTCTAATGCAGCTACGGATTTGATGATATGTAACATGGCTTCCTCAGAATGACAGCAGTTTGCCCGCTTGTTGTAGTTGAGCTTTTAGTTGCTCTGTATTTAGCGTCTCTGCATCAATGACTAAATCGGCTTGAGCCAAGCCACGCTCGGCAAGCGAATCGGCACAAACAAACACTTGCTCAATGTCGTACAAGTCGAACAACTTCAACATTGGAGCGTAGTCTTTGCTTAAGATGCCTTTAGGCTCTTGTCCAAGCAGTAACTGATACACACCATCCCCAACAAATAGAACGGTGATGTCTTCACAGTACGCAGACGCTGCTAACAGCGCATCCACACCTTCACGCCCTGCATTGTTACCATGAGGCGCGCTACGAAATAGGTAAGTTAACTGACTCAAAACTGCACCACTCTATCTTGCGTTAACATGGCTTCGGCTAAGCTCCCCAAACCGGCTTGCTCGAACCCTGTCGCTAGGTTGTTCTGCTCAAGACCATGTTGATTCGCCTCATCTTCGCTGATGATGCCGCGACGCAAAGCGGCTGCTACGCAGGTTTCCAGACGAACATCGTGTTGCTGTGCGAGTGATTGCCATGCTTTGGTTAGGTCAAACTCGTCGTTGGCAGGCACGCTCAAAGCCGTACCATTAGTGACGCCATCTTGGTAAAAGAACACACTCACCAGAGTATGTCCTTGTTCAATTACCGCTTGTGCGAATTGATATGCGCTGCGCGCCGATTGACTGCCGTAAACCGGCCCGTTCACTACCAGCGTGTAAGTTAATCCACTCACGCTTATTCGTCCTCAGTCTTACGCTGACGAATGTATAGGTAAACGGTGTGTTTAGAGATATTCAGGCGATCTGCGACACGGTTGATAGCGTCTTTGATATCGAAAATACCTTTGTCGTACAGTTCCATCACTATCTGACGGTTTTTGGTGTTGTTCGAGACGGATTTGTCGGCGTTGATCTCTTCAATCGTACGCTCAACCGTTTGGTCTACGAGTTCTTCAACATCACTTGCGAAGTTAACGGATGACGCCGCTTCTTTCGCTTCTTGCGTTGGCATGAAAGATTGCAGCACTTGAGAGAAAGGCGCATCAAGGTTGACGTTGATACAAAGCAAACCAATCACACGGTTTTCGCCGTTACGAATAGCAACGGTGATCGACTTCATTAATACGCCGCCTTTAGCGCGGGTGAAGTACGAACGTGAGAAGTTACGCTCAGAACCTTCGATGTCTTTCAGCATCTTAAGTGCTAAGTCAGTGATAGGAGAACCTACCTGACGACCGGTGTTCTCACCGTTAGCGATTTTGATTGCAGAGGTATTGAGGTCTTCCAGTGAGTGAAGAACGATCTCACAGAACGGACCAATAAGACTGGCAATGCCGTCAACGACCGCTTCGTAAGATCTCAAGATGATTTTATCGTGCTCGGTAAATGGCATCACGTTGACAGATTCCATTTCGAGCAACATTTCCGCATTTATTGTTTCTGTAGTTGTCATAAGCCTTCGAGCGAAAAATCAACAAATTGGTGTAAGTTTATCAGAAAATTTGAAAGGCAACCTAGCAAACTCACCAACTAGTGACCTAGAACAAAAAAGGCCCGTAAAACGGACCTTTTTTCATCGAGTTATCGCTAAGGATAATTATTGAGCAGCGTTGTCGTTCTCAATTTTTAGTAGCTCAACTTCGAATACTAGCGTTGAGTTAGCAGGAATGCTCGGTGTGTCTTGGTCACCGTATGCTAGCTCTGGCGGGATAACGAATTTGAACTTAGAACCTACAGGCATTAGCTGAACACCTTCAGTCCAACCTGGGATTACGCGGTTTAGTGGGAACGTTGCTGGTTCACCACGATCGTAAGAGCTGTCGAATTGAGTACCGTCGATCAGAGTACCTTTGTAGTGTACTTGAACTGTGTCGGTGTCTTTTGGCTTCTCGCCTTCAGCCGGTGTTTCAACTTTGTATAGAAGACCAGATTCTGTCTTCACTACGCCTTCTTGCTTCTCGAATTCCGCACGGAAGTCATCACCAGCTTTCTTCGCTTCAGCTGCTTTCTCAGCCGCTTGCTTTTGCATAGTTTCTGCAACACGCTTGTCTAGAGATTCTAGAGCGGCACGAGTTTCTTCTTCGTTTAGCGCTGCTTTATCTTTAAATACGTCTTCGATACCTTTAAGAACTAGGTCTTTGTTTAGGTTGATGCCAATTTCGCTTGGTTTTTCAATGCTAGTGCTTAGGTAGTTAGCAAATGAAACACCGATCGCGTAAGCCGCTTTGTCATCGTCTGTTTTAAAGTGAACTGCTTTACCAGTTTCTGCTTGAACTTGTTCTGCTTGAGGTGCTGCTTCTGGTTTTGTTTCTTCTTTTTGACAACCTACCGCTAGCATTACTGTTGCAGCAAGTAGCGACACTTTTAAAACTGATTTCATTAAATTCTCCCAATAATGGCTTAGCCACTGGTTGTTGTGCACAAATCTTCTATGAGACTAGTGAAGACAATCGTTATACCAATATACTAGCTATATGTCTTAAGACACAAACCGGATTATTAGATGTGATGCAAAGAATTTCTCATTTATTCCTATATTTAATTGTCATCACCACGTTAAATGGATGCTTTTTTACCGATCGTGATGTTCAACGTTGGTCACTCGAACCACAAGGTTCCACCAGCTTTGCGCTCAGCCGAGATGGTCGATTTGCGCTGCTGTACTCCAAAGAGCACCAATTGGTTCTTTGGGATTTGGAGCAAAACAAACAACTCGCAAAGCTGGGTGAACTCGATCAAGCCGCCAACGTGGTCTCCCATATTCGCATTTCAGACAATGGTCGTTATGCAGTCACAGCAAGCCAAATGAACTTCGCTGTGTGGGATCTCGGATGGACTCAAGCTGAAGGGCTGTGGTCTATCGATGACGCGCTGATTCGAGACGTTGATATCACCAGTAACGGTGAACAGGTATTACTTGGACTGTCCAACGGTAAAGCGATTTACGTCAACTTAGTCACTGGTCGTCGGCTAGAGTTCCTTGCGCACCAAGAAAAAGTCAATTCTGTCGCTATCTCGCCCAACGGTCGCTTCGCTCTCACAGGTGGCAACGACTACAAAGCGTATCTGTGGGATACCGAAACAGGGCTGGTATTGCGTACCTTTGAGCACGACCAACGCGTAGTCAGAGTCGCTTTACAGAGAGATGGCAAACTGGCCATGACCTCAGACGGTGGCAACCAAGCCATCATCTGGAATTTAGAGACGGGTGAAGAAGTCACGCAACTGAGCAGTTGGTCTCGTCAGTTAATCTTTTCGACGGCGCGCTTCTCCGATGATGGCAGCTTGTTAGTAACTGGCACACCTTCAGGTCGTGTGATGGTGTGGGAAACCCAGACCGGCAAACGCGTCGATGGATTTGAAGTTGAGCCGAAAAAAGATACTCGCCCTCCCCGCGCGGTCGTGTATGATGCAGCCTTTGATTCCAAGCAACGTGTAATTACTGCCACTTCTGCGGGCATTGCCCAAGCTTGGCAGCTAGAGAACGGATCATGACAGATAAAATCATTCAGCAATTGGAAGCACGCATCAATGACTTAGAATGTCAGCTTGCGTTCCAAGAACAGACTATTGAAGATCTGAACGGCGCCTTGTCGCAGCAACAACTGCAAATTACCAAGATGCTCGATCAGATGAAATATGTGGTAGGTAAAGTGAAAAATATGGACTCGTCGAATTTAGCCGATCCGTCAGAAGAAACCCCACCACCGCATTATTAAAATGCAGGCTCAAATAGCATAAAGCCCAGAACGTGTTCTGGGCTTTGTTGTATTCGCTACTTAAAAATGTTGCTTAGGAATGAGCGGGACGAAATTATTCGTCTGCGTAGATTTTAACGGTCAGCTCGCCTTGCGTATTGATGCCAGCTCGGTACATGCCAGAACTGTTCATCGCAAAGTGCAGCTCACCTTTAGCATCAATTGCAATCAAACCACCTTCGCCGCCCATTGCTTTTAAATCACCCTGAATAATGTGTTCGCACGCCGTATGAACGTCTTCTTGCAAATAACGCATGCGTGCTGCAACGTCTTCCGCAACACGTTTACGAATAAAGAACTCACCGACGCCCGTAGTGGAAACCGCGACGACACCATTCTCTGCCACCGTACCACAACCAATCAGAGCGGAGTCTCCCACTCGACCGTATTTCTTGTTGGTCACGCCACCAGTACTGGTGGCAGCGGCTAAGTTGCCTTGTTGGTCCAAAGCCACCGCACCAACCGTACCGTGCTTACGATCATCTGGGTAACGAGATTCCGACAGAGCAAACAGTCCTTTCTCACGCATAGACAGCAACTGCTCATAGCGGCGATCGGTAAAGAAGTAATCCTGCTCGGTGTACTCATGACCTTGTTCAAAAGCAAACTTCTCTGCGCCCTCGCCCACCAACAATACATGGTTGCTGTTTCGCATCACGTCACGAGCGAGTTCAATGGGGTTTCTGATATGACGCACCCCAGCGACTGCCCCTGCGGCTTGATGTCGACCATCCATCACAGAGGCATCCATTTCGACCATCTCGTTATGGGTCAGTACCGAGCCTCTACCCGCATTAAAATTAGGAGAGTCTTCCAGCACTTTCACTGCCGCCACGACCGCATCTATGGCTTCACCACCTGTTGCTAGGATTTGATGCCCTGCTTTTACCGCAGCTTCTAAATCCGCCAAGATGGATTGTTGCAGTTCGTCACTCATCTGTTCACGCAAGATAGTGCCTGCACCGCCATGAATGGCAATCGAGAAAGGTTTCGTCATCGCTTTGTCCAACTGTTATTCCTTGTATGATTGGCACTACACCCCAGATAAACAAAAAGCGCAAGTTGAAACCTCAACTTGCGCTTTTTAAAGCTTTGCTAGATAGCGTTATCTAGTGAAGAGCGTGCGATTAGTGAGAACCGCAACCGCCGCCGCCACAACATTCGTGGTCGTCAGCTTTTTCTTCGCCACCGCAGCAGCCGCCTTCGTGATCGTGGTCGTGACCGCCACAACAGCCACCACCTTGGTGGATGTGACCGTGTTCGATCTCTTCAGCTGTCGCTTCACGAGTAGCCATAACTTCTACTTCGAAAGTTAGTGTTTGACCAGCTAGCATGTGGTTGCCGTCTACAACAACTTCGTCGCCGTCTACTTCAGTTACTTCTACAGGGATTGGACCTTGGTCAGTATCTGCTAGAAAACGCATGCCAACTTCGATTTGGTCAACGCCTTGGAATACGTCTGCAGGAACACGTTGCACTAGTGCATCGTTGTGGTCGCCGTACGCATCTTCAGGAGCTACTGTTACTGAGAACTTGTCGCCAGCCACTTTACCTTCTAGTTCTTTCTCAAGACCAGTGATTAGGTTGTTGTGACCGTGAAGGTAATCAAGAGGTGCTTCAGAAGTTGATTGATCAACAACAACACCGTCTTCCAACATTACTTTGTATGCAAGGCTTGCAACAACGTTCTTTTCAATTTTCATACTAACTCCAGGGAGATTAATTGACCTAACCAGAATGGGGTTAAGTACCGAGATGATAGTATTATGGGGATCAATTAACGAAGTTCAATTACTCAGGCTTAAAAATCCCGATCATTTCTTGTTCTGAGTGTTTATTTTTTTCTACAGATTGCGGTTTACGCTGCTCGGTATAATCGCAGTCGACACACTCAACCAGCTCAATGTTGTTATCAATCCACCAGCGCAGAGTATCTTGCTGACTGCATTGCGGGCAGCTTGCACCCGCGATAAAACGTTTCTTGGCTTTCACTTTTGTTCCTTTTCCCGCCTAATGCTGCGCGGGTACTACTTCCAATGATTTGGCGACTGTTGGTCGCTTTCCATTTCACGACCGAAGATTTCTTCTAGTTCTTTACGTGCTTCTTTCGAGCGTTGAGCGAGCTCTTTATCCTCATTATGCTGAGGCAATAAGTCTTTGAGCATAGCATTATCTAGCTTGCGAAAATGTGCTTCTGCCCGCTTTGCTTGATACGGGTGCATGCCTAATTCTACGAGCGCTTGGCGACCTAGATCTAATGCGCCTAAAAAGGTTTCTCGCGAGTAATTTTGCACGCCGTGGTTCATTAACTGGTAGGCTTCTACGCGGCTGCGAGCACGGGCAAGGATCTTCAACTTCGGAAAGTGCGCACGGCAAATGTCGACAATCGCCATCACCTCATCTGGTGAGTCGGTACAGATCACTAAGGCTTCTGCTTTATCCGCTCCCGCGGCGCGTAACAAATCAATCTGAGTCGCATCACCATAAAACACCTTATAACCGTATTTACGCAGCAAGTGGATTTGGCTCGCGTCACTTTCTAGTACTGTTACTTTGATCTTGTTGGCGTACATCAAGCGGCCGACAATCTGACCAAAACGACCAAAGCCCGCGATGATCACACGTGGTCGACGATCCACCACATTGGTCGTGACGCTCTCTTCTTCTTGGTTAAGCGTGTGCGCAAACCATTTTTTCTGTCCCATGAGCAGCAGCGGCGTGGTCACCATCGACAAGCTCACCACCACCAACAAAAAGGCAACTTGCTCCTTGGTTAAGATACCTTCTTGACTTGCCGCGGTGAAAATTACAAACGCAAACTCACCACCTTGGCTCAAAATCGCCGCCATACGACTGCGCGATTTCGCACGGACTCGAGCAGTGCGAGCCAAGACGTACAGAACTAAACCTTTGACCACCACGAGAGCAATCACGGCACCAATAATTGCGAACGGTTGCAAGGCTAATAAACCAAGATTCACTGCCATACCCACAGCAATAAAGAACAAGCCAAGCAGTAGACCTTTAAACGGTTCAATCGCAATTTCTAGTTCATGACGGTATTCACTTTCTGCCAGTAACACACCCGCTAAGAAAGTACCGAGTGCCATCGACAGCCCCAGCTTTTGCATCGCAACAGAAATACCAAGTACGACTAGGAGGGCGGCAACGGTGAAGAGTTCTCGCACACCACTCATCACCACAAAACGGAACAAAGGACGTAAGAGGAAATGACCGCCAACTAATAACGCAGCCACACTGCCTAATACCCAAATAGCATCTAACCAATCACCACCGCTTTGACCACCGGCGAGTAATGGCAGCATGGCGAGCATCGGGATGACGGCAATATCTTGGAACAGCAACACAGCAAAACCAGATTGTCCGGTTTCCGTGCCGGCTTGCCCCTGTTCTTCGATCACTTTTAGTGCAATCGCGGTGGACGAGAGTGCCAAGCCCATACCGATCACTAAGCTCACTTGCATGCTCAATCCAAACAGGCTGACGATGCTGCCTATCACCGCCGTGGTGACAATAACTTGAGCGCCACCCAGACCGAGGATTGGTCCGCGCATCTGCCATAACTTTTTGGGGTTCAGTTCCAAACCAATTAAGAACAGCAGCAACACCACCCCGAGTTCGGCGAAGTGGAGAATCGCGTCCACATCACTGATTAACCCCAGCCCCCAAGGACCAATTAGAACGCCTGCAATCAGGTAGCCAAGCACAGAGCCCAGACCAAGTCGCTGGGCAATCGGCACTGCAATAACGGCAGCAGAAAGGAATACCACACTACTTTGAAGAAACTCACTGGTTATCGCCATGGTAACCTCCTTGCTCATCCCACTCTCTCAGAGGGTTGTTCAGCCATTGACGATATTGTTCAGCATGCTGATAACGTTCGATGTCCGATACATTGCGCGACCAGTACAGCACTAAAGGCTCAATCCAATGCATCTGACATAAAGCGGCAGTCAGTTCAAACGGTTGTAGAATTTGCTCAAGTGGGTATTTGTTGTACCCCATCGGGCTGAACGCATCCTCTTTACCGCCAGTAGTGATCACACTGCGCCAGTACTTACCCGCTAATGCGCTACCATCACCAAATGCAAAGCCTTTGCCCAACACACGGTCCATCCACTCTTTCAACAGTGCGGGACAGGAATACATATAGAGAGGATGATGAAAAACGATCACATCGTGCGTCATCAGCAGATCGTGTTCGTAGTTCACATCAATAAAGAAATCAGGGTACGCGCCATAAAGATCGTGCACGGTGACATGACCCAGTGATTCGATTTTTTTAATCATCACTTGGTTGGCAATGGAGTTTTGCGGTTCTGGGTGAGCATAAATAACCAGAACCCTCGGAGGAATGGGCGTAGCAACAGCCAAATGGTCGTCCTTGTGTTGATTTCTCAGGGAAAATTATCGTTATCAGTTTGTTATACTTTTTTGTATAGCATAATGCAATTAAAGCGCAGAGATCGACTTTTCCCGCCAATACCCCTACTATTCACCGCGAGATCAACGACCAAGAAACGCGCACTGCGCAAAGTGAATTAAAACTCTATGATTACCTTCTCTGATATTCAGTTACTGCGTGGCGGTAAACCTCTTTTAGACCAAGCATCTGCAACCATTCACCCAGGCGACAAAGTGGGTCTGGTTGGTAAAAATGGCTGTGGTAAATCAACTCTGTTTGCCCTACTAAAAGATGAACTGTCGATTGATGCAGGCTCATTTAGCCAACCTCAACATTGGGAATTGGCTTGGGTTGCACAGGAAACGCCAGCACTCGACCGTAGTGCACTGGAATACGTGATTGATGGTGATCGTGAGTTCCGCGATCTTGAAGCTCAACTGGCGATCGCCGAAGAGAAAGACAACGGCACCCTAGTTGCGGAGATCCACGGCAAAATTGAAACCATTGGCGGTTACAGCATTCGCGCACGTGCTGCCGAACTGCTTGATGGTCTGGGCTTTAGCCAAGAGCAAATGAGTTGGAACCTGACTCAGTTCTCGGGTGGTTGGCGTATGCGCCTTAACTTGGCTCAAGCGCTATTGTGTCGTTCTGATCTACTGTTACTCGACGAACCAACCAACCACTTGGATTTGGACGCGGTAATGTGGCTAGAGCGCTGGCTACAAAACTACCCTGGTACGCTGATTCTGATCTCGCACGACCGTGACTTCTTGGACCCGATCGTTGGTCGCATCATTCACATCGAAAACCAGCAGTTGAACGAATACACGGGTAACTACTCGTCATTCGAAAACCAACGCGCACAAAAGATGGTGCTGCAACAAGCGATGTTCGAGAAGCAACAGAAACAGATGTCGCACATGCAAAGCTATATTGACCGCTTCCGTTACAAAGCATCCAAAGCGCGCCAAGCACAAAGCCGTATTAAAGCGCTGGAGCGTATGGAGAAGGTACTGCCAGCGCAGTTCGATAACCCATTTAGTTTCCAGTTCCGCGATCCTGCAGCCCTACCAAACCCAATCATGATGATGGATGAAGTATCGGCAGGCTACGGTGACAACCTGATCTTAGAGAAGATCCGCCTTAACTTAGTGCCGGGCAGCCGTATTGGTCTACTTGGTCGTAACGGCGCGGGTAAATCAACCTTGATCAAATTGCTGTCTGGTGAGCTCAAAGCGCAAGGCGGTGATCTCACTTATTCACAAGGCGTGAAGATCGGTTACTTCGCTCAGCACCAACTAGAAACACTGCACCCAGAAGAAACACCGCTGCAACACATGATGCAAATCGCACCGGATCAAACCGAGCAGCAGCTACGTGATTACCTAGGTAGCTTTGGTTTCCAAGGTGATAAAGCACTTGAGAAAGTCGCACCGTTTTCTGGTGGTGAAAAAGCACGTTTGGTATTGGCATTAATTGTGTGGCAGAAACCGAACCTATTGCTACTCGATGAACCGACCAACCACTTGGACTTGGACATGCGCCAAGCACTGACCATGGCACTGCAAACATTCGAAGGTGCAATGGTGATTGTTTCGCACGACCGTTACCTATTGCGCGCAACCACAGATGATTTGTACCTTGTGCACGATCGCCAAGTCGCACCATTCGACGGTGACTTGAGTGATTACTACAAGTGGTTGACCGAGCAACAAAAAGCCGAGCGTAAAGAAGCACAAGCGGCTCAGCCAGTTAAAGATAACGCCAACAGTGCAGCGGCGAAAAAAGAGCAAAAGCGACGCGAAGCAGAATTTCGTAAGCAGACCGCACCAATTCGCAAAACGCTGACACAGTTAGAAAACAAAATGGATAAGTTAGGTGAAGCTCTAGCGAAAGCAGAAGAGCAATTAGCGGATAACTCGCTGTATGAAGCCGAAAACAAGGCTAAACTTAACGAAGTGTTGGCGCTTCAAGCTTCTAGCAAAGCAGATCTTGAAGAAGTAGAAATGGAATGGATGTCTGCCCAAGAAACACTCGAGCAGATGGAACTAGAGTTTAATCAATGACAAACGAGCACGCAGAATACACTCTTACCCTAGAACACCTTTGGCAGTTCAGTCTGCAATTTTATGGTGTGCGAGAAGTGAAGGAAGCGTGCTTATCATTGCAAAACAACTACCACGGCAACGTGAACCTATTACTGCTGCTCAGATGGCTCGATGAGCAGCAGGTGATTTTCCAAGAGCAAGATTGGCATTTAATTCAAGGCTGTCTTGGTCGAAGTGAAACCCTGCTCCACTCTTACCGTGAACTTCGTCGCCACCTCAAATCACAAGTTAATGACGCGCTTTATCGTGAAGCATTGCAGTTCGAATTACAGCTCGAAAAACAGCAACAGTCCGACCTCGTCGACTGCGTCAACTCACTCAAATTAGTCAAGAATGATGGCGAACCACTGACGCTGAGATACTGTCGCCAGTTAGGTGGAGAGCATCTGCAACAGGCATTCTCCATTCCAGTTCCAAACATTCAATATCCATAAATCAGTCATAAACCAGTAAAATATCTATACTAAAGCTATAAAGGATTATATTAATAAGTTCTTCAGCGAACATTGAAGGACCATATAAGAGCAGTTAGGTATGACACAATTTTTCGCAGCCGCCGGGATTAAGAACCCGCATCTTCAGACGCTATTGCCACGCTTTATCCGCAAGAAAGCGTTGTTTACGCCTATTTGGCAAACACTCGATACACCGGATGGTGACTTCTTAGATTTGGCGTGGTCACAACAGCCAGATTCTGAAGCCGCTCACAACAAACCAATCTTCGTCCTCTTTCATGGCTTAGAAGGATGCTTCTATAGTCCGTATGCGAACGGTTTGATGAACGCCTTCTCTAAATCGGGTTGGCTATCAGTGATGATGCACTTTCGTGGTTGCAGCGGTAAGCCAAACAAGAAAGCCCGCGCCTATCATTCTGGCGAAGTAACGGATGCTCGTTTCTTTCTTCAGCAACTCAATCAGCAATTCCCTAACAACCCTAAAGTTGCGGTCGGCATTTCCCTTGGCGGTAACATGCTGGCGAACTACTTGGCTGAGTATAAAGACGACCCAATATTAAGTGCCGCAACCATTGTCTCTGCACCACTGGACTTAGCAGCATGTGCCAATCGTATTGAACAGGGCTTCTCGAAAGTTTACCGACGTTACTTGCTCTCTTCACTCAAACGCAATGCACTGCAAAAGCACGACTTAATCCAAGGTGAACTCGCCTTGTCGTATAACTCGATCAAACGCGTGACTCGCTTGTATGAATTTGATGACTTGATCACCGCGCCTCTGCATGGTTTTAAAGACGCACAAGATTATTACGATCAATGTTCAGGCTTAAGTAAGTTGCAACAGATCACCTTGCCAACCTTGATCATCCACGCCAAAGACGATCCGTTTATGACCGAAGAGGTGATCCCAAAATTCGTATTGCCAGACAACATTGATTATCGGCTTTATGAACATGGTGGACACGTTGGCTTCCTGACGGGCACGGCATTAAAACCTAAATTCTGGTTAGAAGAAGCATTACCGGCTTATTACGAAAGTATCGCCGCTGAGTACCTTTCTGCTGTATCCGTGCCACGAACACAGTAAACTATCTAGGCGCGCCAGACATCAATAACCTAAGAGGCGCGCTTAAACATCATAAAAGTTTGAGGTATTTATGATCATTCCATGGCAAGACATTTCGCCAGAGACACTAGAAAACCTGATCCGCGAATTCGTGCTACGTGAAGGCACCGACTACGGCTCAGTCGAAGTTTCACTGCAGAGTAAAATCGATCAGGTCAAAACCCAATTAGAGAAAGGCGAAGCGGTCATCGTATTTTCTGAGCTTCATGAAACGGTTGATATCCAACTAAAAGCAAAGTTTTAGACCCTTCACATTTTACCGTATCCCACTCGATGACAAGGGCTTGTTACGTGCTATAGTGGGTTATCGACCGTGCAGCATACGTGTGCTGCACTTTACAGGTAAGTAATTTTCGACAAGGTTTGTCATGTCAGCGAAACACCCAATCATTGCGGTTACTGGTTCGTCCGGTGCCGGCACTACCACCACTTCTGAAGCCTTCCGCAAGATGTTCAATATGATGAACGTCAAACCAGCGTGGGTTGAAGGTGACAGCTTCCACCGCTTTACACGTCCAGAGATGGATGTCGAAATCCGCAAAGCGCGTGAGCAAGGCAAACACATCAGCTACTTTGGTCCACAAGCCAATGACTTTCCGGGGCTAGAAGAGTTCTTCCGTAAGTTCGGTGAAGATGGCACTGGCAGCGTGCGCCGCTATCTGCACACTTTTGATGAAGCCGTTCCATACAACCAAATGCCGGGCACCTTTACGCCTTGGCAAGATCTGCCAGAAAACAGCGATGTGCTGTTCTACGAAGGTTTACACGGTGGCGTGGTAGATGGTGATGTCAATGTGGCGCGTCACGTCGACTTTCTAATTGGCATGGTGCCGATTGTGAACTTGGAATGGATTCAAAAGTTCGTTCGTGACACACGCGATCGTGGTCATTCAAGAGAAGCGGTGATGGATTCGATCGTGCGCTCGATGGACGATTACCTGAACTACATTACCCCGCAATTTTCTCGCACACATATCAACTTCCAACGCGTACCAACCGTCGATACTTCTAACCCACTTAACGCTAAAGGCATCCCTAGCTTGGATGAAAGCTTCGTGGTGATCCGCCTGCGCGGTATCAAGAATGTCGACTTCCCGTATTTGTTGGCGATGATTGATGGCTCCTTCATGTCTCGCCATAACACCATTGTGGTTCCTGGCGGTAAGATGAGCTTTGCAATGGAGCTCATAGTGAGACCGATTCTGCAGCAACTCATCGAAACCGGAAAAATTGGCTAAAAACCTCGTTAATTGAGTGTTTACTTTTCATACCGTGATCATGTGCACAGTTTTGCTTACAAAATCTCAATCATGGCACGATTAAAATCAAGAAATCGTTTCCGAAAAAGGATACTATTTCTAACCGAAACACAAGAGAGCTTGCAGCATATAAAAAGTGCTCTTATTCTAGTAAGCCAATTCAGGCTTAGCTAAAATATGGATAGCGCAAGCGTACCCTGCAGAGGAAGTGAGATATTATGGTTCTAGGTAAACCTCAAACCGACCCAACATTAGAGTGGTTTCTTTCACACTGTCATATTCATAAGTACCCATCAAAGAGCACGCTAATTCACGCGGGCGAAAAAGCAGAGACTTTGTACTACATCGTTAAAGGTTCTGTTGCGGTTCTTATCAAAGACGAAGAAGGTAAGGAAATGATCCTTTCTTACCTAAACCAAGGCGACTTCATTGGTGAGCTTGGTCTATTCGAAGAAGACCAAGAGCGTACAGCTTGGGTTCGCGCTAAATCTCCTTGTGAAGTGGCAGAGATTTCTTTCAAGAAATTCCGTCAACTTATCCAAGTTAACCCAGACATCCTAATGCGTCTTTCGGCGCAAATGGCTCGTCGTCTACAAGTTACTAGCCAAAAAGTGGGTGACCTAGCGTTCCTAGACGTAACTGGTCGTATCGCTCAGACTCTTCTGAACCTTGCTAAACAACCAGATGCGATGACGCACCCAGACGGCATGCAAATCAAGATCACTCGTCAAGAAATCGGTCAAATCGTTGGCTGTTCTCGTGAGACAGTAGGTCGTATCTTGAAGATGCTAGAAGAGCAGAACCTAATTTCTGCGCACGGTAAGACTATCGTTGTTTACGGGACTCGTTAATCTCGATTAACGTTTAAAAAATTTAAAAGCCACCAAATGCAAGTTTGGTGGCTTTTTCTTTTTTGGGAGTTAGACATTGAGAGTCGAGAGCACTGCACTTCACAACGGACTTCATCCTTTGAGATGAAGCCTTCTCAGATTCCAAGTAAAAACCCTCTCGAAGCGAAGCGGCTCTCGTCTTGTATCTATTAACCGTTGGTACTCTCGAAGATCTTATCTGCCGATGCAGCTACAAACCCTGGGTACAACTCACCGTTATCCATTGGGTAGCGCTTAGCAAACTCGTAGAAGCCTCCAGGAATCACCTCAACCCCTTCAGTGAAGGTCACTGGCACTTTGTCTGCCATGGTCGATGATTGCTCTAGTAGCACCTCTGGCGTGCCTTTTACTTCACCGCCATTCTCGTTGATGATAAAGCCTACGGTGCGTAGGTGGTCGTTCACTTGCTTCACATCTTCATGCTGATTGAGTTGATTCACACTCACTGTGAAGTGGTTCGCTCCGTAACCGTGCGCAGCAAGCCAAGAAGCGTACTCACTCTCTTTCGCTAAGATCTGGAAGTCAGCATAGCTAAGGTCCCACAAACGTCCGCCGTACAAGAAGTCACTGCTGGTCAATTTAGACGCATCAACCTGCTCTACCAGTTTATGAACGATGGCTTGTAGCTCTGGTGAGCATTCATCCACTTTCAATTCACTGATGAAGACTTTTGGCTGTTTCGGATCTGGGTGCTCAAAATGTTTTGCCACCAGCTTTTTGCTTTCAAATACGTAGTCACCACAGGCTTTGTAACCCACCGCTAGGAATGGCTTCGCTAACGTTTCAATGCCTAGGGGAGCGACATTAAACGTACGTAGCGCAATATGGTCATTAATCAGAGGCTCATCTTCTTGAAGAAGCTGATGAACTTTAGCAGCAGAAGGGCAAAGACGTTGAATGTAGTCTTGCCATAGCGATTCAAATAACACATCGGGCGTCATAACGACTCCTTGTTATGAAATGTAGAGTTAGGGGTAAGAGGAAGTTGACCGCTCGTTCACAGCCCGTGGGCTGTCCAGAATCACGAACGAGCGGTCATCAACCTGTGACGGTATGTGTGGCATAAGTGCCAGTCAGTCAACATGCTCTGGAGAGTCTTAAGCTCGCCTTTGGCGTTTGCCAGCGCGCTTACCAGAATCCTAACTTGGTAAATAGCTCCGGCAGAGAGAAGCGGCGATACTTTGTCACCACTTCGTGTTTCTCTATTACAGGCTTACACCCGGGCTCAATGTGGCAGGTAAGACCGTCTCTTGTCCTTCCATTGATGCCATTGGGTACGCACAGTAGTCTGCTGCGTAGTAAGCACTTGGACGTAGGTTACCCGACGCACCCGGACCACCAAATGGTGCATCACCACTTGCACCCGTCAGCTGACGGTTGCGGTTCACGATGCCAGCACGAATGTGGTCCACGAAGTATTCCCACTCTTGGTCGTCGGTTGAGACCAGACCCGCAGAGAGACCAAAGCGCGTATCGTTCGCCAGCTCTACTGCTTTCTCTAGCCCTTCATAGCGCACCACTTGCAGAAGTGGGCCGAAGTACTCTTCATCTGGCAACTCGGCAATGTTCGTCACATCGATGATGCCCGGAGAAACAAACGCCGCTTCGCCTGCTTTTGCTTCAATCAAGCTTTCGCCACCCAGTGATTGCAAGTTCGCTTGTGCATCGAGAATGAACTTGGCCGCCGCTACCGAAATTTGCGGTCCCATGAAAGGCGCTGGCTCTGCAAATGGTTGGTCTACGCGAATATTGAGTGTCGCTTCCACCAGCTTAGTAATAACTGCATCACCCTTGTCGCCAAATGGAATGTATAGACGACGAGCACAGGTACAGCGTTGCCCTGCACTGATGAAGGCAGATTGAATAATGGTGTAAACCGTTGCGTCTAGGTCGCCGTAGTTATCCGAGATAACCATCGGGTTGTTACCACCCATTTCAAGCGCCAGCATTTTGCCCGGCTGACCAGCAAACTGACGATGTAGAACATGACCTGTGTTTGCACTCCCAGTAAACAGCACGCCATCGATACCTTTCGCATCCGCCAGCGCAATACCGGTTTCTTTCGCGCCTTGGACTAGGTTAATCACACCTTTTGGTAGACCGACCTCTTCCCACAGCTTCATAGCGAGTTCACCCGTCCATGGCGTTTGCTCAGACGGTTTGAAGACCACGGTGTTACCAGCCAATAGTGCTGGCACGATGTGACCATTTGGCAAGTGACCTGGGAAGTTATAAGGACCAAACACCGCCATCACACCTAGTGGGCGATGACGCAATACAATTTGGTTGCCTGCGGCTTCACGTGTCGCTTCGCCCGTACGGTCGTGGTAAGCACGAATAGAAATCGCGATTTTACCTGCCATTGCAGCCGCTTCGGTGCGTGTTTCCCAGATTGGCTTACCGGTTTCTTTGGCAATCACTTCAGCGATTTTTTCGCTGTTCTCTTTTACTTTCTCAGCAAAAGCCAACACGATCGCTTCGCGCTCTGCGAATGGACGCTTCTTCCAATCAACAAACGCTTCACGCGCCGCAGATACCGCTTGGTTAACCTGCTCTGCTGTTGCGCCGTTGCCTTGCCAGATCACTTCTTGGTTGTAAGGCGACAGAGACGTAAATGCTTCACCCTGACCTTGTACCCATTCACCTGCAATCCAATGTGTCATTGTTTCTATCCTTAAATTCTGTCGTCAGTTACTGCGGAAGAAGGCGAACAAAATCCCCTTCCTCAACCAAGAGTGCATCCGCCAATTCTGGTGCAAGCACTACGCTTTGCGTTTCTGCGTCATACGCTGCTTTTGCTGCGGCTGCACGGAAGTTCTCGAATGATGAGTTACACATCAAGAAGTCTTGTGTGCTGGTGTGCTCCGAGATTTTGACTTGCGCACGGAATGAGTGGCGTACCGATTCGATATTACGTAAGTCACACTCCACCGTTGGACCACCATCGAAGATGTCGACGTAACCACGATTGGTGAAACCTTCGTTCTCTAGTAGCTTCAAAGCAGGGCGCGTGTTGTCATGCACTTGACCAATCACAGCTTGCGCTTCAGGGCTCAACAGGTTGATGTAGATTGGCAACTTCGGCATCAAGTCAGCGATAAAGCCTTTCTTGCCGATACCCGTTAGGTAATCTGCCAGAGTGAAATCGATAGAGAAGAAATGCTCTTGAAGCCACTGCCAGAATGGCGAGTTACCGTTCTCATCTGACACGCCACGCATCTCAGCAAAGATGGTTTCCGAGAAACGCTCTGGGTGCTCTGCCATCATTAAGAAACGACACTTGGACATCAAACGCCCGTTCAAGCCACCTCGGAATTTCTCACGTAGGAACAAGGTACAGATTTCGCTGTTACCCGTGTAGTTGTTACCAAACGTCAGTAGCTTAACCACGTTGTTTACGCCAAGCTTTGGTGACGAGTGCACCACTTTGCTGATGTGGTAAGAATAAAAAGGCACATCCCAGCCGATCGAAGCTTCAATACCTGTGGTACCTGCCACTTCACCAGTTTCAGATTCAAAACCCACCATTAGGTAGCCTTCATCACCGGCTTCCTTAACGTCAGGTTTGCCAAAACTGTATTCTGAGTGTTTGATTCGATTGGTTAACAGTTCTTCGTTAACCGGTAGAGATGTAAATCCATGACCTGACTCAACCGCACAGGTGTGCAGCGCGTCATAATCCGACATTGCGATAGGGCGAACTACTAGCATCAATACTCCCTCCAGATGCAAGAAGATCCTAACTATATTGTAGGAACAATACCCCCATCAGAGATCCTTGATGGGGGTGTCTAGGTTGACGATAAGCGGAGATCGCGCTTAAACCAGCGTTGCGATCGCTTTATCTAGCTTCGCCAAACCTTCTTCGATTTCTTGTTGTGTGATAACGAGTGATGGTGTGAAACGTACGACATTGGCACCCGCAACCAATACCATGAGACCTTGTTTACCTGCAGCAACCAGTACGTCACGCGCACGACCTTGCCATTCTTCATTCAGTGCAGCACCAAGCAGTAGACCTTTGCCGCGCACTTCAGAGAAGATGTTGTATTTCGCGTTAATCTTCTCCAGACCTTCACGGAACATGGCTTCACGCTCTAGTACGCCAGCCAGTACTTCTGGTTTTGTCACTTCTTCAACAACTGCTTCTGCAACTGCACACGCTAGTGGGTTACCACCGTAAGTTGAACCGTGCGTGCCCACTTTCATGTGCTCAGCCAATTTTGCCGTCGTTAGCATGGCACCGATAGGGAAACCGCCACCCAGTGATTTCGCTGTGCTTAGGATGTCTGGCGTGATGCCTAGACCTTGGTATGCGTAGAAGTGACCCGTACGACCGTTACCAGTTTGCACTTCATCGAAGATCAACAGTGCGTTGTGCTTGTCACACAGTTCACGAACTGCTTGAGCGAACTCAGGTGTTGGTGGAATGATGCCGCCCTCACCTTGCAGAGGCTCCATCATTACGGCACAAGTGCGATCCGACATGTGTGCTTGAAGTGCTTCGATATCGTTGTAAGGAAGGTGTGTCACATCGCCAGGTTTAGGACCAAAACCGTCTGAGTAAGCCGCTTGACCGCCTACTGTTACCGTGAAGAAAGTACGACCGTGGAAACCTTGTTTGAATGCGATGATTTCAGATTTCTCTGTACCATGAACGTCTGCTGCGTAACGACGTGCTAGCTTTAGTGCCGCTTCGTTTGCTTCTGCGCCAGAGTTAGCGAAGAACACGCGCTCAGCAAAGCTGACTTCTGTTAACTTCTTCGCCAATCGCAGTGCTGGCTCGTTAGTCATAACATTACTTAGGTGCCAAAGCTTGTTACCTTGCTCAGTCAATGCGTTCACCATAACTGGGTGACAATGACCAAGACAGCTCACCGCAATACCACCAGCAAAGTCGATGTATTCATTTCCGTTCTGATCCCAAATGCGTGAACCTTCACCTTTTACAGGGATCATTTCCATCGGGTTATAGCAAGGTACCATTACCTCATCGAATAAACCGCGCTCTACTTTGTTTTCCGTTGTCATTGCACATTCCTTCTTGATACCGCATGCCTAGCAGATAAGCGAATTTAACCGGCACTCTTTGCCAGCAAATAATGTTTTGCATTTAAGCTATTGCGGCATTGTATTTACATTTAATTAACCATTTCAATAGTGATTTATTCTTTTCGCTTCCGAGCGCGACTACCCATACTCACTATCTATGATTATTTATGCACCAAGAAACGCAAATAGAGAAGCGATTTTTTATAAAAGTTATGTATAGCAAGGTTTAGAAAGAAATGAGAAAAATGAATAGCCGCCACCAAATAGACAGAACGCATAGTTTTGCATTCCCATTCTCAGGCGAAAAACATGAAGAATTTGTTAAGAAAGGTGATCGCGATCAGATCGCTTTGCGCGCAAGAAAGTTCGCAAGCAGTTCGTGACCTTGTTCTGTCTTAATCGACTCAGGATGGAACTGTACCGCGTCAATTGGCAGGGTTTTATGCTGATAACCCATGATTTCGTCCATGGCTCCGTCAGGCAGTTTAGTCCAAGCGGTCAATTCAAACACATCAGGTAATGTGCCGTTTTTCACCACGAGAGAGTGGTAGCGGGTTACCGTAAGTGGGTTATTAAGGTTTTTAAACACACTGCGACCGTTGTGACGAATTGGTGATGTCTTGCCGTGCATCACTTGTCGAGCACGTACCACTTCCCCTCCAAACACCTGCGCAATCGCCTGATGACCAAGGCAAACGCCTAAGATTGGTAACTTACCAGCAAAGTATTCGATAGCTTGTAGAGAGATACCCGCTTCGTTAGGGGTACAGGGACCTGGAGAGATCACCAAATGAGTTGGGTTGAGCGCCTCAATGCCTTGGATGTCGATTTCATCGTTACGCACCACCTTTACGTCTACACCAAGCTCGCAGAAGTATTGGTAAAGGTTGTAGGTAAAAGAGTCGTAGTTATCGATGATCAACAACATAAAAGGTCGGTTGCTCCAATCCGTTTTGGCAATGCTTAAGTGGTGAATCGCCACGTTCGTGACAATCAAGGGCGGTATTTTGCTATACCAAGCAAGAAAGGCAAGTTTTTGCTGAATAAAAAGGCCAGCATAGGCTGGCCTTTGGTCTTTACAGCTATTTAGGAACTGTTTGTCAGGAAATAAATTCGCTTAGCGACGACGGCGTAGGAAGCCTAGACCTAGCATCGCAAGTAGCGCGCCAAAGCCAAATGAACCACCAGAACCATCTTTTTCTGGGTGAACAGGTTTCACATTGCTTGAATCACGTTTAATAAACTCCACATCCGTCACTTTCTGGTTAACAACACCTGAAGTTTCGTTGTTCAGAGTCATCGTCAGCTCATACTTACCTACTGGTAGTTTTGCTGAATCAAACATCACCATTTGCGCACCATCTTTATCCAGTGTCACTTTTGGTAGTGCTGGAGCATCAGCCGGAACAGGAGAAATAGACAAGGTTGCTACATCACCCTTTTGAGCCGTCGCTGGAACTGCGTAACCGATATCTGCGCGACCGCTCTTCGTTGCGATTGTCACAAGTCGCTCACCAGCCTCACCGTACTTGTAGCCTAGTGTAACGAGAGCAGAATCGTGGTCAGACGAACGGTATGGGTCTTGTGAGTAGAATGGGTTTGGTTCATTCGTATCACCGCCCTTGTACTTGCTGTTGTAATCGTACAGTGACGACTCTGGCGCATTGATGTGCCAATCAACAGCATCAATTAAGCGCTTATCTAGTGAACCAGAGATCAATAGGTGATCCAACGAGCCCACTTCATCATTGTATGAGTAACTCCAAGCCGTTTCGCCTGCAGGCATCATTCGATCAACCGCGTTGATGTAGCCGTAAGTCTTAGTAATGACTTTGCCTTCTGGACCAAATTGAGGCAGTTTACCAATGAAGGTGTAACCCGCTGCAGTCAGAGTTTTACCTGTTGGGTTAGACGTTAGAACCAGCATTGGATCTTCGTGTGCGTAAGAGTTCATGTCACCAAGAACTACTTTGTCACCTTCGATCTTCGCCATCTCTTCACCTAGGTGATAAGCCGCAGCAACACGGAAGTTCTCACAAGAACCCTGGAAGTCACCATCGCTCTTCACATCATCTTTTGAAGGATCGAATTTTTCCCATGTTTCCCAACCTTTCCAATCTTCGTAACAAGTCGAACCTTTAGATTTCAAGTGGTTTACCGAAACCGTTAGACGCTTACCTGTGTTCAAGACTTGGAAAGTAGCCGCTACCGTATTACGTTGGTAGTTATCACCGCTCTCACGGATTTCACCTTTGCTGTCTGTGATTGGAGCACCGTTTTCATCGACGATCATTGGTGCATGTTGACTTGGCATCGGGATAACTTGACCAGAGATCACAGAGACTTTTGATGGGCGGTAAATAATACCTGTAGTAATCGCATCAGAGCCGACCGTATCTTGGTCATCCAGAATGGTGTCGCCGTTTTTATCAAAACCAACGAACACGTAACGGTTGTGGATAGAGTTTGACTTATTACGGTCACCGTAATCTTCGTCGTAGTACTTCGCATTGATTGCGGCAAGCAATTCATTGATTGCACCAAAGTCACCGAAACCGTTGTTCTCGATTTCCATCAAACCAACGATATCCGCATCTAGACCGTAAATTGCTTCTACAATCTTGGCTTGTTGACGATCAAAGTCCAGCTGTGATTCAGCACCACGGTTGTCACCAAAGCTGTTATCAGAACCACCATATGGTGAGTTGAAGTAGTTCAGTACGTTTTGTGTTGCGATACGAATGTTGAATGAATCAGCCGCAGAGTACGCATCGTTTGTTTCCTTGATCGAAGGCGCTTTAGTTCGATCGGTATTGTGGATAAACGCTTTGCTATCAACCGTATTCGTTGGGATCAAACGGAACTCGTTGTACGAGTAATGCAGAACACCTTCTAAACCAACGACAGAGTCGTTGATGCGGATGTAGTTTTTCTTTGGATCAGCAAAGAAATCTGGGTAGTAAGGAATTTGACCATTTGGTGCTTTAGCATCGGTATCAACATAAACACGGAAGTCTTTGTTTTCTGCTTTTTGTGCCAGAGATTCTGCGCTGCCTGCTACATGATCTTGGTTTGGCTGTGGATTTGGACGCTTGTATGCCAATACCATGTTGTTACGGAAGCTATCAAAATCAAAGCTGAACGAACGAGAAACACGCATGTTCTGCTCGCCATCTTCAGCTGCATCCATATCTTTCACCAATCGAACAGGCATGCCTTCTAGACGTTCCAGTGTCGAACGGAAGTTTTCATCATCGCTATCGATACGAACCATATCAACTGGTGTTGGTGGTACCTGAGAAGCGTTTTCTACTTCCCAAATGTCATTCGTTGGAATCAGTGTTGTTACACCATAGTTCTCTTTTACTTTGGCACGAACACAGATTTGTTGACCAACCATGTCTTGAGACAGCTCGCCTTTCGTCTGAACGAACACACCGTCTGATGTCTTAACATTACCATCAGCATTGTTGTCGTAAAGGAAGAAACCCTTCACTAGATTCGTAGTTACCGCACTCACAACACCTGTCACTAAGTACTCATCTGCCGACTCGTAACCAGACTCAATCAGAGGCGATGAATAACCTTCACCTTGCACTTCACCAATGGTTTTGTAAGAAAGACTGCCTGCAGCATCAGCACATGGCGTGTTTTCTGGTGGTGTAATTGGATCGTTATTTACTGCAGTAGGATCACCAAGACCACCGAAGTCGTCTTTTGCAAACTTGTCCCACTGAGATTCATCATATGTCGTCGCTTGTGTTGAACCTGCTTTACGGCGCATGGTTCGGTCATCCCAAAGCTTATCGCCCTTGTAACCGTAAGTACCAAAGATATCCTTAATGTCCGCTTCCGCTGAGCTTGTACCCAACCACACTGCGTCATCACCGTTGAAGTTCATTGCTGAGTGTTTTACTTCATCGTAAGTACCAGCAACAACTGTCACGTCCTTACCGCCCAAACGTTCAATGAACGCTCGCATTTCAGCACCCGCGTCACCATTAATAACAACGATGCTCTTACCAGGTTGTAAAGTTCTACCGTCTTTACCTTTCAGTACGTTGTTACCATCTTTATCTTTAATCTGGTTTTTGTAAGACGAGTAGTACAGCGACAGTGTACCGTCAAAGGTATGTGCTGCAGAGCCTATGTTGGTAATTTCGACGGCTTTATTTGATGCCGAGCCTTCAACATACTCAGAAATAATGATGTCGTTAATATCCGCAAATGCTGCGCCACTTAGTACACTACTAATCGCACCCGCGAGTAGGGTCATTTTTTTATTCATGGGAAATCTCTCTATCGTGGGTTAGAAGTAAACGCGCGCATAAGCGTAAGCGTCTTGAGCAGCATCACCAGCGTTCATTTCAAGCGCAATAATGCTTGAGCTGGTTGGTTTGTAGTTCACGCCTAGCGTGCCCCATGTGCGGCTTGTACCCCAGCTGTATCGCTTACCATCCCAAACATCACTGCTTGGATCCCACGCTTCATATTCTTCGTAGTTGTAAGAGCCCACGAGCTCCCACTGTTTGGTGAAAATGTATTTCGCCGAAACCAAAGCACCTTGGTTTTCTTGGGTTTGGTAATCATTGAAGATGCTTTGCTTGTTCTCTTTATCGGTGTTATCGACAACCGTTTCTTTGCGAGCAATATCTTCTTCTTCGTAGAACGCGTTGAAGCCTAAGTGAATGGTGTCGTTAACTGCGTAACGCATACCAAAACCAACCAAACGTTGTTCACCGTACTTCGACTTACCATCAGAACCACCGCGACCTTCTAAACCTACAACAGCTGAGAAGCTATCGCCAAAGTAGCCAATGTAGCCGTTCACAATGTCACCCAGCTCAGAACCAGATGAAGACTTACCACCGTAAGTGTATGAAGCACCGACTTTTACATCATCAAAGTAACGACCTTCGTATTTGATTGTTACGTCTTGGTCACCAGCTTCACCAGTTTCTACAGTTGTATCAAAAGTGAAGTCACCCCACTTATCGTAATCATCAAATGCTGTATCCGTCAGACCGGCTTCAATGTACTGGTTTTCCCACACATCGTAGCCAACAAATAATTTATCGATGGTTAGAACTAGATCGCCAGAACCGTGCTTCCAATTCTCACGTTCATAATCTAGCTCTAGACGGTAGTGCATTTTGTCTCGCTTACCTTTGACGCCTAACGTAGCGAAAGAGTCATCGATGTAGCTTTTTTCATCAGTGTAAAATTCACCGTATTCGTAGTTTGCGCCAACATGTCCGCCAACACCCACTTCGCCATACAGTTTTAGAAAGTCTCCGTTGTCATCTTCATATATGGTCGCAGCATTGACCGCTGTCGCCATAAATAGCGAAGAGATCGCTATAGCCACTGCATTTCTTTTCAGCATGCCTATTTCCTTGTTGTATTTAATTTCAAATGGAATTTCGTTCTATATGTCAAACTGGGCTCTGGCGTTTATTTAACCAATACTATTGAGTGTTTAATCGGTAAGTTTTGAGCGCGAAAAGTCTCCTGACCTATTCCTTGTGAGGAAGATCACAGTTCAACTTGATTCATTTATTAACTAGATAAATCTCTCTTTTTTATGCAAAAAGAAAAGTAAAAGGCATGCTAATTGAGAAATGTTTCACAAATATTTAGTTATTATTATGAGGTGTTTTATACATTCAACAGATTTTGTTGTTAACAGAATTAACAATAACTTTAAATATGTAAAATTAGATCAATTACTCAGTTTTATATTTCCCATAATGTTAAGCAAAATATTAATAATGGTTTTAACAAGGCTGTTTCGTATATTACTTAGGTCATTTTCCGAGCAATAAACATCAACACTTGCTAATTTAGTGGTTCATTTTCTTTATTTTATTGCGAATCATTCTCCTTTTAATGGCTGATTTTATAAATTAATCATTATTTTCGACACTAACACCTAGTCAATTTGATAATCAGGGGTTATAACAACGCAGCAGGATATCCATAAAAACTCATATTAAAAACAGGACTGAAAATGAGACGATTTCAACCAGTTGCGCTAACTCTCGCTTGCTCGGTATTTCTTGCTGGATGCCAAGCCATCCCAGACGAACTCAAGACAAGCCAACCATTAAAGCCGAACACAACCCAACACTTAATTGAGAACGCTAAAGCCGAGCTTAACCAGTATGAACACTTTGATGTAAGTGATGAGGGGATGATTACTTTCACCGCTCAGTTGCCGCGATTCTCGCGTTACGCTTGGGATCCAGTTTCGATTACCGAATCAAGCTATCAAATCGCATGCGAGGATCTGCGTTACTTCACGGAACGCGGTTTTGTTATAAAAGCATGGTTTGCAGGACCACGAGGACGTGCCGAGTACTACAATATGGCACGTTGCGAGGAAGAAGCCTCTTCCAGAAAATAAGCATAAAAAAAGCTCCACCAATGGTGGAGCTTTTTTGTATTCGAATTTTACCTATGGGCGAGCGACAAAACCTACAGCTTCGTACGCTTTCTTCAACGTTTCAGCCGCACGTGCCGATGCTTTCTCAGCGCCTTGCTTCATTACTTCGTTCATGTAAGCGCGGTCAGCACGAATGCGGTGGTATTCAGCCTGAATTGGCTCAAGCATAGTAACTAGAGCTTCACCAACGTCTTTCTTGAATGGACCGTACATTTCAACGCCTTGGTATTTCGCTTCAATCTCTTCAAAGCTCATGCCTGTTGCCGCAGAGTACAGACCCATTAGGTTAGAGATACCTGCCTTGTTGTCCCAGTCGTGAGCGATACGCGGTGGCGTTTCTGTGTCGGTTTGCGCTTTGTTGATCTTCTTAATGATCGACTTAGGCTCTTCCAACAGCGTGATAACGTTCTTACGGTTGTCATCAGATTTAGACATCTTCTTGGTTGCGTCTTGAAGGCTCATTACACGCGCATTTACCGTCGGAATGTAAGGCTCTGGCACTTGGAAGATTGGCTGCTCTGGTGAGTAGATATTGTTAAAACGGTTAGCAATATCACGCGCTAGCTCTAGATGTTGCTTCTGGTCGCTACCTACAGGCACTTGATGTGCACCGTACAGCAGGATATCTGCCGCCATCAGTACTGGATAGTCAAACAGACCAACGTTTACATCACCAAATTGGCTTGAGTTGTCGTTTGAGTAACGTGCAGATTTGTCTTTAAACTGCGTCATACGACCCAGTTCACCCATTTGGGTGTAACAGTTAAGAAGCCAACCAAGTTGAGCATGCTCTGGTACGTGTGACTGAACAAATAGCGTGCTCTTCTTCGGGTCAACACCAACTGCCAGACAGATCGCCAGTGCGTCTAGAGTCGCTTCATGCAGCGCTTTAGGGTCCTGACGAACCGTAATCGCGTGAAGGTCTACCACACAGTACTGGCAATCATAATCGTCTTGCATCTGCTGCCATTGACGTAGAGCACCCAAGTAGTTACCGATACTTAGTTCACCTGAAGGTTGAACACCACTCAATACAATGGGTTTGCTCATTAGAATGATTCCTTTGACTTCTTAATCTAATTAAATGAAAAAAACCGTGCAGTAATAGGTGCACGGTTTACTCAGTGTACTCATTAACGAGTATTTTGGAAGCTCTTTTGTAGCCGTTATGCAGAAACCGCTACAACGTCCAATAATTCTGCCAAACTGTCAGCGACAAAATCTGGATTTGATGCAGAGATAGACTCACCGTGGTTGTAACCATAAGTCAGACCAAATGAGGCACAGCCTGCATTCTTTGCCGCGAGAATGTCGTTCTTCGAGTCGCCGACCATCAACATTTCACTTGGTTGGATTTGGTGTTTTTCCATCAGCCAGTTCAGTGCTACTGGGTTTGGTTTTTTCTCTGGAAATGCATCGCCACCTAGCACATCAACAAAGTATTTTGCGATGTCGTGCTTTTCTAAAACATCAGGCACAAACTTCGAAGGCTTGTTGGTTACCAATGCCATAACAAAGCCGGCTTTGTGTAACTCTTCCAGTGTCTCTTTTACCGTCGGGTAAAGGTGGCTTAATTTGTGACCGCTTTTATCATAGTAGTCATCAAACAGTACACGCGCTTTTGCACGAAGCTCTTCGCTCAGTTCAGGGTTGATAGTCAGGCTTTGGCTTAATGAGCGTCCAATCAGCACATCTGCGCCGTTGCCAACATAGTCACGAACTTGTTCTTCTGAAACCGATGGAAAGCCAAGCGCTTGTACTGCTTGGTCAGCCGCTACCGCGAGATCTGGCACGCTATCAAGCAACGTACCATCAAGATCGAAGGCGATGAATTTAATGTCTTGTTGAGTCATAACTTCCCTGAAGATTTTTATTTATAAATCGGTGAAAACGACAAAGGATGGCACCCCATCCTTTGTTTTTATCATTGTGTCTGACTTTGTAGTAACTATTTGTTTATTAGAAATTTATTTAGCAATTACTTTGCAGCAATACGCTGACGAACCGCTTCAAACAAACAAATGCCAGATGCCACAGATACGTTCAAGCTTGAAACGCTACCTGCCATTGGGATCTTAATCAAATCATCACAGGTTTCGCGAGTCAGACGACGCATGCCGTCACCTTCTGCCCCCATTACGATAGCAAGAGGACCCGTTAGTTTTGCTTGGTAAATATCGTGCGTTGCTTCGCCCGCCGTACCAACAAACCAGATGCCTTGCTCTTGCAGTGTACGCATAGTACGAGCCAAGTTGGTCACTCGGATCAATGGCACGACTTCTGCTGCACCACAAGCTACTTTGCTTACAGTTGCGTTCATCGGTGCAGAGCGATCTTTCGGTACGATGATCGCTGCTACGCCAGCTGCGTCGGCATTACGTAGACAAGCACCTAGGTTATGCGGATCCGTCACGCCATCCAACACCAATAGTAGCGGTGACTCGTGTTGCGCGAGGATGCCATCGATGTCGTTTTCGTTCAGCTGTTTCGCTGGCTTCACGCGAGCGATGATGCCTTGGTGGTTTGCGCCACGCGCTTTGTCATCCAAGGTTTTACGTGTCATTTGCTGAATCGAAACACCACATACCTGAAGGTCATTTAAAATTGGCATTAGGCGATCGTCTTGACGACCTTTTAGTACAAATGCTTCGATAAAACGCTCTGGTTCGCGCTCCAATACCGCCTTCACTGCGTGAATGCCGTAGATAAATTCGTTACTCATTGTTTAACCTGTTGTTCTGGTCGTATTGCCTGCGCCAATCTACCCCTTTAAATCCAGACTAGATTGGCGATTCAGCCTACTCAGCGTCGCTCTTAGTACGCTTAGTCTTTCTCGGCTTACTGTGTGGCTTTTTCTTGCGTGCTTTCTTCAGCTTTTTCGTACCTTCTGCGTCACCGCGTTTCGCGCTACCTTTGCGAGCACTGCCTGCTTCCGCAGGTTCTGGGTGCTTGGTAGGTTCAATCATCGGCTTCGCGCGAGTTCCGCCTTTGGTTGCCGCACGTTTTTTCTCTTTCGCTTTGCGTTTGGCATCCGCTGCGCGTTTCTTCGCAGTCTTACCTTTGCCGCGTAGCTTACGGCTTGTTTCGATTAATTCAAAGTCAATTTGCTTGTCATTTAAGTTAACCGCAAGCACTTTCACTTTTACCGCATCGCCTAGGCGATAGATGTTACCGAAGCTTTCGCCGATAAGTCTTTGACCAATAGGATCAAATTGGTAGTAGTCGTTCGCTAGCGTTGAAATATGCACCAAACCATCGATATGCAGTTCCGTCAGACGAACAAAGAAACCAAAGCTGGTTACATTGGCAATAACACCATCCAGCTCGTCGCCAACATGGTCTTGCATGTATTCACACTTCAACCAATCTGCCACTTCACGAGTTGCGTCGTCTGCACGGCGCTCTGTCATCGAACATTGCTCACCGTAGAAGTCCATGTCGTCAAACGAGTAATGGTAACCGCCAGTTGGTGTCCAACGATCTTGGTTGCGACCTTCTTCTTTAGCAATCAGGTACTTGATTGCGCGGTGCAGCAACAGGTCAGGGTAACGACGAATTGGCGACGTGAAGTGCGCGTAACGTTTCAGCGCTAGACCAAAGTGACCGGCATTGTCTGCGTTGTATACCGCTTGCTTCATTGAGCGCAGTAACATGGTTTGAATCAGTTCTTTGTCCTGACGTTCTGCAATTTGTTTTACCAAATCTGCATAATCGGTTGGTGATGGCTCTAAACCACCTTTCAGATCCAGACCTAGCTCACTGAGGAAATCACGGAACCCCTGCAGGCGCAGTTCACCCGGAGATTCGTGAACACGGTACAACGCTGGCTCTTTTGCTTTCTCAACGTAAGACGCTGAAGCGATGTTCGCTAGGATCATACATTCTTCGATGATCTTATGTGCGTCGTTACGAATTACCGGCTCGATGCTTTCAATCTTACGATCCGCATTGAAGATAAATTTAGCTTCAACGGTTTCGAATTCAATCGCACCACGGTTATCACGCGCTTCTTTAAGTACTTTGTACATCGCGTGCAGCTCTTCAAGGTGAGGAACGACAGCGTGATAACGCATGCGCAGCTCTTCATCCCCTTCTAGAATCGCACCCACTTTGTTGTAAGTCAGACGCGCATGCGAGTTCATCACAGCTTCGTAGTGTTTATAGCCTGATAGCTTACCGGTGTCAGAGATGGTCATCTCACATACCATACACAAGCGATCAACCTGAGGGTTAAGTGAACACAAACCGTTTGATAGCACTTCAGGTAGCATTGGCACAACTTGCGATGGGAAGTATACCGAGTTACCACGGTTGATGGCTTCTTTGTCCAGCGCAGAGTCTGTACGCACGTAGTAACTTACGTCAGCAATCGCGACCCATAGGCGCCAACCGCCACTCTTTTTCTTCTCACAGTAAACAGCATCATCAAAGTCACGAGCGTCTTCGCCATCAATGGTTACTAGCGGCAAGTCACGTAGATCGACACGACCTTCTTTTGCTTCTTCTGGAACTTCTTCGCCCAGATTTTCGATCTGTTTATCGACGGCTGCTGGCCAATCGTGTGGAATTTGGTGGGTACGGATTGCTATTTGCGTTTCCATGCCCGGCGCCATGTTCTCACCAAGAACTTCAACCACTTTACCCATCATGCCACGTGAGCGAGAGCCGCGATCAGTAATCTCAATAACGACCACGTTACCCATACGAGCACCTGCTTTGTGCTCATTTGGGATCAGAATATCTTGGCTGATGCGAGAGTCATCTGGCACAACGTATGAGTAGCCGTATTCAAGGAAGAAACGCCCCACGATCTGCGTGTTACGCTCTTCTAAAACACGAACAAGACGACCTTCACGACGACCACGCTTGCTATTGTCAGTTGGTTGCACCAACACGTAGTCACCGTGGATGATGTGCTTCATCTGGTGATGCGGCAGTACAATGTCATTATCCTTGCCGGCACTGCCTTCTGGACGAACCCAACCATGACCATCTTTGTGACCAATTACGTAACCTTTCACCATCTCAAGTTTTTCTGGCAACGCGTAACACTGACGGCGCGTAAATACGAGCTGACCATCACGCTCCATTGCGCGCAGTCGACGGCGTAAACCTTCGTAATGCTCTTCACCTTCAAGTTTTAGCGCTTCAAACAAATCATTGCGATTCATCGGTACGCCCGCTTCTTCTAGAAACTCAAGAATGAACTCTCGGCTTGGGATTGGATTTTCGTAATTTTTGGATTCACGATCTGCGAAAGGATCGTTTGGAATATTGTCTGACATAGGCACGCCTATCTAGCAAGGAAGGTATAGAGCTAGTATATCCGAGTCTCTCGATAAGCTACAGAAATTGCTTTAAAAAAGAGTGTCAGTGAGAAGATTTATAGAACGTTAAGAAGGCTAAGGACGGGTAAGTAAGATCAGCAGTTCAGAATTATCACTTAATAGCTCTTCAATCGTGCAACCATCTAATTCAGCCAAAAACGCCATTTTCGCTTTCGCTAGCTTTTCTTTTAGACGACATGCCGGCGTGATATGGCAAAATTCTACAGAGCAATTCACCAAATCTAATGGCTCTAAATCACGCACCACACCACCGACAGTGATTTCTTGCGGCGCTTTCATCAAACGAATACCACCATTTTTACCGCGCACCGTATGCACATAACCAAGCTGACCAAGACGGTTAATCACTTTCACCATATGGTTACGTGATACACCAAATAAATCAGTCACTTCGGTAATATTTGTCAGCTCATCTTTTGGCAATGAAGCCAAGTAAATCAAGGTTCTGAGCGCATAATCGGTAAAGCTAGTTAACTGCATATTGCTATCCTCTGTAGTAGCAAAATTGTAATTCTTTTCTTGATCGAAAGATACATTTGAGATACAACTTTAAACATGCATTACAAATACAACTTTAAATAGGAAGCCATTATGCTCAGCAACCAAACCATTGATATCGTGAAAGCAACCGCACCACTTCTTGCTGAAACCGGTCCGAAGTTAACGGCACACTTTTACGATCGTATGTTCACCCATAACCCTGAGTTGAAAGACATTTTCAACATGAGTAATCAGCGTAATGGTGACCAACGTGAAGCTCTATTTAATGCAATCTGCGCTTACGCAACCAACATCGATAACCTACCAGCACTGCTTGGTGCAGTAGAAAAAATCGCCCATAAACACACCAGTTTTATGATCACCAAAGATCAGTACCAAATCGTTGGTACACATCTACTTGCGACGATCGACGAGTTGTTCTCTCCAGGTCAGGAAGTGATTGATGCATGGGCAGAAGCTTATGGCGTGCTGGCCAATGTATTTATTCAGCGTGAAGAGCAAATCTACCAAGAGAATGCAGCACTGCAAGGTGGCTGGCGTGGTCTGCGTGAATTTGAGTTGGTGGGCAAGCAGCTTGAGAGCGAAAACATCTGTAGCTTTGTTTTCAAACCAACCGATGGTGAAGTGGTTTCTGAGTACAAACCTGGTCAATACCTAGGTATCTACATCAACAGTGATAAGTTCGAAAACCAAGAGATTCGCCAATACAGCCTATCCTCTGCGGTTCAAGAGAACACTTACCGTATCTCGGTAAAACGTGAAGAAGGCGGTAAAGTATCGAACTTCCTTCACGATGAGTTGAGCATCGGCGATAAGGTGCAACTTGCAGCACCTGCGGGTGATTTCTTTATGGATGTGGACGCGGCTACACCGGTTGTTTTGGTATCAGCGGGCGTTGGTCTAACTCCGACTCTATCAATGCTTGAGAGCCTTTCTGAGCACCAAGCACCAGTCACATGGGTACATGCTACAGAAAACGGTCAACAACACGCATTCAGACAGCACGTAAACCAGCTCGTAAATGCTAAAGAGAACATGAACTCGTTGATTTGGTACAACCAACCAACAGCAGAAGACAAGATTGGTGAAGACTTCCACTTCACCGGTTTCGTCAACTTAACTGAAATTGAAGCAGCCCTTAAGCAAGACAACGTACAAGTCTACTTCTGTGGTCCTGTTGGCTTTATGCAGCACGTCGCGAAACAATTGCTTGAGCTTGGCGTAGCGCAAGAGCAGTTCCATTACGAGTGCTTTGGTCCACACAAAGTCGTTTAATCGCCTGCAATTACGCTTCGGGAAAAACAACAAAGCCCACATGATGTGGGCTTTGTTGTATCTATTGGCAGAGCTTTATGAAGTTACTGGTGTTTTAAAAGTACACCTACCAGAAGGTGTCGCGGCGCTTAGCGCGCGCAATAATGTTTTGTGGCATGCGTTGCTCAAGACCGTTTCTCAGCATCGCAATACGTTTGTGCTTTCTTTGATCGGCAGTCACCGAATTATAAAGCCAACGGTAGGCATCTTCGTAATCCAAAGGGCTACCGTAATCACGCAGCAATAGCTCAGCAAGATGAATACGCGCATTTAAGTTGCCCATTGCCGCCGCTTCTCGCAGGTATGGGATTGCACGTTCTTTATCTTGTTGGACTAAAGTACCGCGAGAGTAATAGCGACCTAGCTGCTCTAGTGCAGCTGGCAAGCCTTGGTGGGCTGCGTTTTCCATGTAGTACAGACCGAGCTCTACGTCTTGCTCTACACATACGCCCCACGCCAACATATCGCCATAAAGGAATTCATAAGACGGCAAGTTAATGCGCGTCGCACGTGCCACGATATCTTCCACTAGCTGGCAGTTATCAGCGCGCACGCGTTCTAAGTGCTTATTCTGCTCAATAAGCTTAATAAGCTCTGCTTCGGTGTAGATGGGGACAGGCGCCCCTACATCGGCAACATCTGCCCAAGCCGATGTCGCACTCAGCATCAATAACAGTGAAGCAGCCACTGTTCGTAACTTCATAAATGTACTCTTTAAGGTATCTAAGAAACCAAAGATCAGCCAAGGATCTCCTCTGCTTGATAACCTTATCGGCAAAGGTCAGTTAAGCTTTAGGCAATTTTTGCCTCCTACTTAAGCTTAACGGCAAATATTTGCCACGGCGAGTCGCATTTTTCGGCAGTGAACCCAACTCACAGATACAAAAAAACCGGCTATAAAAGCCGGTTTTTATAATCTCTAACGAGTATCGATTAAGCTTCGAATGGGTGAACCTTAATGATAGTTTCGTTACGGTCAGGACCTGTAGAGATGATGTCTACTGGCACGCCAGTTAGCTCTTCGATACGCTTGATGTAATCTAGAGCAGCTTGTGGTAGCTCTTCGATTGATTTCGCACCGAATGTGTTCTCAGACCAACCTGGCATTGTTTCGTAGATAGGCGTTGCTTTTTCGAATGCTTCAGCAGCCATCGGAGAAACTTCTAGCGTAGAGCCATCTTCCATCTTGTAACCAGTACAGATTTTTAGCTCTTCTAGACCATCTAGTACGTCTAGTTTAGTTAGACAGAAACCAGATACAGAGTTGATTTGGATTGCACGACGCATAGCAACAGCATCGAACCAACCAGTACGGCGTAAACGACCTGTTGTCGCACCGAACTCGTGACCAACTTCACCTAGGTGTTTACCTACTGGATCTTGCTTGTCTAGACCGTCGTATAGCTCAGTCGGGAATGGACCTGCACCAACGCGAGTACAGTAAGCTTTCGCGATACCAAGGATGTAACCGATGTGACGAGGACCGAAACCAGAACCTGCAGCAACACCACCAGCAGTCGTGTTAGAAGAAGTTACGTACGGGTAAGTACCGTGGTCGATATCAAGTAGAGTACCTTGTGCACCTTCGAACATGATCTTGTCGCCGCGCTTACGTGCTGCGTCTAGTTCGTCAGTTACGTCGATAACCATTGAAGTTAGTAGTTCAGCGTAGCCTTTCGCTTGCTCAAGTACTTCTTCGTAGCTTACTGGCTCAGCTTTGTAGAAGTTAACTAGTTGGAAGTTATGGAATTCCATTACTTCTTTTAGTTTCTCTGCAAAAGTAGCCATATCGAATAGGTCGCCAACGCGTAGACCGCGACGAGCAACTTTATCTTCGTATGCTGGACCGATACCACGACCCGTTGTACCGATAGCTTTTTTACCGCGAGCGATTTCGCGAGCTTGGTCCATTGCAACGTGGTAAGGAAGAATTAGAGGACATGCTTCAGAAATGAAAAGACGTTCGCGTACTGGAATGCCGCGCTCTTCAAGAGGTTTCATTTCTTTAATTAGAGCTTCAGGCGATAGTACAACACCGTTACCGATAACGCATTTTACGTTATCGCGAAGGATACCTGATGGAATTAAGTGAAGAACGGTTTTTTCACCGTCAATTACAAGTGTGTGACCTGCGTTGTGACCGCCTTGGTAGCGTACCACGTATTTTGCATCTTCAGTTAAAAGGTCTACGATTTTACCTTTACCTTCGTCACCCCATTGGGTGCCTAGAACGACTACGTTATTTCCCATCTTTCCAAGTCTGATTGCTAGTTAAAAATGGATTCTAGCACCGAATCACTCTTCTTGCAGTCATTTTTTGTTCACAGAGTTGATACTAGAATGCAAACTCGCCACCCCAGCTCATTTCGAAATCACTACATCGCTGATAATATTTACTTTTCAGAATTCAACTAGGAATCATGATGTCTGAGTCTATTTGGCTAGCGATAGGGCTAGTATTGATTGTTGAAGGTATTGGACCATTGGTCGCCCCAAATGGCTGGCGCAACATGGTGGCTCAGTTGAGTGAGCAGCCAGATAACCAATTACGTCGTATTGGTGGTTGCTTAGTGGTAGCAGGGGCTGTCATCGCTATCATGATGAGTTAATCACGCTTCTGACTCTATCTTGAATTTGTCTAGCAGATACCGTTAGAAACAAAAGATACAAAAAAGGCTCCATAACGGAGCCTTTTCAATTTGCGGTAACGCTTAGGTTATTTCGCTTCTGCGCCTTTCGCGTTGTTCATGTATTGGAAGAATTCACTCTTCGGATCCAGAACAAGGATGTCACTCTTAGAGCTGAACGATTTCTCGTAAGCCTTTAGAGAACGTAGGAAGCTGAAGAACTCAGGATCTTTGTTGTACGCATCTGCGTAGATCTTCGCTGCTTCTGCATCCGCTTCACCTCGTGTTACACGAGCTGTTTTGTCTGCTTCAGCAAGAATCGTCGCTACTTCAAGCTCAGCTTGTGCGCGGATTACTTCTGCTTTCTCACGACCTTGAGAACGGTGTTTACGAGCTACCGACTCACGCTCTGCGCGCATACGACGGTAGATAGATTCACTGATCTCATCTGGTAGGTTGATCTTCTTCATACGGAAGTCGACGATACGAACACCCAAGTCTTTCATTGCGCTGTCACGCGTGTCTTTCAACACTTCAGACATGATTAGGTCACGTTCGCCATCGATTTCTAATGCTTCACGAGCCGCCTCAGTGCTCACTTCATCACTGCTTGCGTCTTCTGGAAGTACGTCGTTATTACGTGGACCAGATACGATTTGCTTGATTTCACGAGAACCGATTTCTGCACGTAGAACGTCTGTTACTTTACGCTCAAGAAGCGCTTCAGCAGTCAGCGTGTTACCACCGCCAGTTGCTAGGTAGTAACGACCGAAATCCTCAATACGCCACTTCACGTAGGTATCGATGATTACGTCTTTTTTCTCAGACGTTACAAAACGGTCAGCACGACCATCCATTGTTTGGATACGCGCATCTAGTGTTTTCACGCGGTCAAACAAAGGCATTTTGAAATGCAGACCCGGCTCGTAAATACGAGTAATGTCGTTGTTGTCTTTCAAGACACGACCAAATCGAACCACGATACCGCGGTCGCCTTCAGGAATCACAAACAGTGACATCAGCATCAATGCCAGTGCGATGACCAGTACAGGGATCATTAACTTACGCATTCTTAGTATCTCCCTTGACGTGTACCAGTTGAACGAGACTGCGTGTTCGAAGTGTCTTCTTGCGAACGCTCAGATTCCAATTGGATGTGATCGTACGTTGAAGTCGATTTCGATTTACGTTTAGTGTCTGTTTGACCATCTTGACCAGCCAGTTTATCGATTGGAAGGTAAAGAAGGTTGCCGCTAGATTCAGAGTCAATCAACACTTTCGATGTGCTTGAGTAAACCTCTTCCATCGCATCTAGGTACAGACGGTCACGAGTTACACCAGGTGCCGCTTGGTATTCAGGCAGCAGTTTTTCAAACTGAGCTACTTGACCAAGAGCTTCGTTGGTTACACGCTCGTTGTAACCTTGCGCTTCTTTCTTCAAACGCTCTGCACGACCTGTTGCTTTCGGCAAGATTTCGTTCTTGTAAGCTTCTGCTTCACGGATGAAACGCTCTTCATCCTCACGCGCAGCGATTGCATCATCAAACGCATCTTTAACTTGCTCTGGCGGACGCGCAGACTGGAAGTTCACATCAACAATCACGATACCCATATCATAGCTATCGATGATTTGATTTAGCGTTTCTTGTGTCGTTTGACGGATTTGCTGACGACCACTTGTTAGGATGCTATCCATCAGTGAGTCACCAATTACCGCACGTAGCGCCGAATCTGTTGCTTGACGCAAGCTGTCGTCTGCATTGGTTACGCGGTATAGATATTTGTATGGGTCAGCAACACGGTATTGAACGTCCATTGCTACTGTTACTACGTTTTCATCTTTTGTCAGCATTAGACCAGATGCACGTAGCGAACGAATCGCTTGCACGTTAACCGCTTCGTATTCGTCGATAAAACGAGGACGCCAGTTCAGACCTGGGTCTACGATACGGTCGTATTTACCTAAACGCAGCACAACACCACGTTCTGCTTCACCGATGGTGTAAAAACCAGCGAAGAACCACACCGCAATCGCAATAACCGCAATTACGCCGAAGCCAATTGCACCACCGCCACCGCCGATAGAAGAACCACCGCCGCCTTTTTTACCAAACTTGCCACCCAGCTTTTGACTCAGTTTGCTGAACACTTCATCTAAATCTGGCGGACCTTGATCTCGGCCACCAGGACGCTGGCCACCACGATTATTATTACCCCAAGGGTCATTATCGCGGCCATTGTTGCCGTTGTTATTTCCAGGCTCATTCCACGCCATTAGAAAGCTCCATCATTTGATATGACGTTATACTGTAGCAGTCCTTTAAGTGACTATAAAGTCGACTAAAACTGCCCCTTCTCTTTTTTCAAGTCTAGACCAATCTACCTGTTGCATTCGAATATCGATCAACAAGTTACCTTCCTGGTCATATTCCTCACGTTGAATACACTTCATTTGGAAGAATGTACTACGGAATCGTCCTTGATACTGTGGAGGAATTCGCAACTGATGCTCAACCATTTGCGACGCTAAACGCTCGGTCAGCGCGTCAAACAGAAGATCAATGCCTAATCCATCCATTGCAGAAACCCAGACCGCACGAGGCACGCCTTCCTCATCTCGTTCTATACGTGGTTTCTGCTCTTCTAGATTGTCAATCTTGTTCATTACTACGAGCGTCGGCACTTCATGTGCATCGATCTCTTCTAAGACTTCATGAACAGCTTGAATATTCTCACGAAAACGCTCGTCACTGGCATCAACAACATGTAACAAAATGTCAGCTTCTTGCGTTTCCTGCAAGGTTGCTTTGAAGGCAGCAACCAAATCGTGAGGCAGGTGTCGGATAAAACCAACAGTATCTGCAAGTATTGCAGGTCCTACATCTGCTAACTCTATCTTACGTAAAGTTGGGTCAAGAGTAGCAAACAGTTGATCTGCCGCGTAAACGCCAGCTTCTGTAATACGGTTGAAGAGTGTCGACTTACCCGCGTTGGTGTAGCCCACGAGAGAAATGGTTGGTATTTCAGCTCGGTTTCGGGCACGGCGTCCTTGTTCACGCTGCTTGGCCACTTTTTCAAGTCGACGCAAGATAGCTTTGATTCTGTCACGCAATAAACGACGGTCGGTTTCTAACTGGGTTTCACCTGGACCACGTAGACCGATACCGCCTTTCTGCCTTTCAAGGTGCGTCCAACCACGAATCAAACGAGTAGAAATATGGCGAAGTTGGGCTAGCTCAACTTGTAGCTTACCTTCGTGTGTTCGTGCTCGTTGAGCAAAGATATCGAGGATGAGACCGGTGCGGTCGAGAACTCGACATTTGCACAGTGCTTCGAGGTTACGTTCTTGGGCAGGAGAGAGGGAGTGATTAAAAATCACAATTTCAGCACCAGTTAATTGCACCGCAGTAGCAATTTCTTGTGCCTTACCCTCTCCGACATAGTATTTCGGGTGTGGGGATTGACGACTACCAGTCACAACTTGTAGCGTCTCTACCCCAGCGGAAGAAACCAGCATTTCGAATTCAGCTAGATCTTCCCATTCACCTTCTTGCGTGAAGTTGATATGAACAAGTACGGCTCGCTCACCGGATTCATAACGGTCAAACAAGCAATCAACTCCTTATTGTAAAAATACTAAATGAAGAATTAATCTTCAGATTTCTCTTGTGGACGATCACCTTGAGCACGATCACCGCTGTGGTGGCTTACTGGACGAGCCGGCACAACTGTAGAGATTGCGTGCTTGTACACCATTTGGTTAACAGTGTTCTTCAATAGGATCACGAATTGATCGAAAGATTCGATCTGACCTTGCAGTTTGATACCGTTCACAAGGTAGATAGATACCGGGATACGCTCACGACGTAGCGCATTTAGGAATGGGTCTTGTAGAGATTGCCCCTTAGCCATTTTATTTTCCTTATTTAATTTGTAGTTGTAATTATTTAGCTAGTGGTGCAATGCAAAAGGTACTGCTTTTTGCATCTGAGCTAAACGAATCAAAAATGCACCCTAAGTAATTAGCAGCATAGTATAAAAACCGCCAATAACAGATCCTTTGAGAGTGCGTTCACGCAAAAACGATCACATTATACACAGCTATCTCAATCAGATGCTATTGCTTCTGACATGGTTTCAAGTGCCTGTTCAATGTTATCGCTATCCAACCAAGTTAAATCATTCCAGCTGCGTAACCAGGTGATTTGACGCTTGGCCAATTGACGAGTTGCACAAATGCCACGAAAAACGGCTTCGTCACGTGTGCAGTCCCCATCTAAGTACTCCCACATCTGTCTGTAGCCAACGCAACGAATAGAAGGAAGATCAGGGTGAAGATCCTTGCGCGCATACAACGCTTTCATTTCCTCTTCAAAACCCGCTTCCATCATCTTATCGAAACGCAGTTCAATTCGACGGTGAAGTTCTGCCCTGTCCTTGGGAGCTATTGCAAACTGTTTGACTCGGTAAGGCAAGCTGTCGCCTTTAGTTTGAGTCAACTCAGTAAGAGTTTTACCTGAAATACGGAAGACTTCCAACGCTCTCGATAAACGTTGAGGATCGTTTGGATGAATTCTCGCAGCTGATACAGGATCAATCTCTTTCAGCTCATCGTGCAACACCGACCAACCTTTAGTCAATGCCTCTTGCTCAATTTGCTGACGAATTTCAGGATTTGCAGCAGGAAGAGGTGATAAGCCTTCAAGTAACGCTTTGTAATACAGCATTGTACCGCCAACTAAGAGCGGAATTTTTCCTTCTGCAACAATGTCATCCATTGCTTGTAGTGCATCACGACGGAAGTCCGCCGCAGAGTACGATTCGCTCGGGTCAAGAATATCGATGAGACGATGCGGCGCTAGACTCAGCTCGCGCTCATCAGGTTTCGCCGTACCAATGTTCATGTCTTTGTAGATCAACGCCGAATCCACGCTGATGATCTCAACCGGATATTTCTGGCGAAGACGAATCGCTAGCTCTGTTTTACCTGATGCAGTTGGCCCCATTAAAAATAGCGCCAAAGGTAGTTTGTCTGTCATGGTCTTAATTTGGCAATCGTGGCAGAGAAATCAACAGCAGACACAAATTTCGTGTCTTCTAATGGCAATTGACCATGTCTTAGCTGTTCAAGTTCCGCAATAATTTGGATGGCTTCGGAAAGAGTATAGTGGCTCTTAACTGTGGTGACCTGCAAAGCAAGCCAATCTATCAGCTCAGATAATAACTGAGCCGTTGCCACTTCCCTCGTCACGCGAGTTTGCGCGTAAGATAACAGATCTGGTATCAAATTTTGTAAGTTTTGTTGACGCAATGGTGAAGGTACGCCCATGACCATCAAGGCTTTATCATTTCGAGCTTTTAGCTGAATGCCTAACTGAGCAAAATCTTGTTGGTAATCCTGCGCAAGTTGAACCAACTCCGGCTCCAATTTCACCGATAATGGTACCAGTAGTGGTTGCGCTTTTAATGCACCATCACTTGGTGTGAGTTGCCCTTTGGTTCGATAGAACTCAGCTCTTGGTAGTGCAACCAAAGCCACACCACTGTCGCTGCTCATTAATACGTACTGCTCATCGACCACAGCTAAAGCTTTGCTCAGCGCCATCACTGGGGTTAAAGCTGTCTCTGCTTGATTAGTGATCGCAGCCGCACTGGTTTCGCTTCGAGGTTCAAAATCAGGTGTCTGTAGCAATTCATGATACGCACGCACCTCTTGTTTGCTTGGTGCTGGCTCAGCATGACGCTGTTCTTTGTGTGCACTCGGTTTAGGCGCAGGTTTTGATTCAATCCAATCTGTTCTCTTGAACGAGTCTGCTACGCGCGCTTCCCGCACAGAGGAATCGCTTGGCATACGATCGCGAGGTTTCGTTTCGTAGTCTGAGCGCCCCGGATAGGCTGGGGTATTATCAATCGCTTGATACACGCGTTCTGGCACTGGGGAAGCGATATGTTCTGGAGCACCAGTTAGTTCTGGAGTGCTAGTTGCCTCTGGCGAACTTTCTGGTTCAGGGAGAGACGTCATTGCCTCAAGTGACTCTGCTACCTCAATAGGATCTGCGTGGTGGAATGCAGATTCATTCACATGTGGCTTATCAATCACTGAACTTTGCGCAAGGGCATCTGCCAACGCTTGATAGATGAAATCATGCACCAGACGTGCTTGATGGAAACGCACTTCATGCTTTGCAGGGTGCACGTTAACATCCACTTGGTGCGGATCGATCTCAATAAACAATACATACGCCGCGAATTGATCAGGTTTGAGGCTGGTTTCGTAACTTTGACGAATCGCGTGATTGATCAATTTGTCACGCATCATGCGGCCATTCACGTAGCAATATTGTAGATCACTTTGCTGCCTAGCCCCTTCTGGCGTTGTAATCCAACCATGAAGCTTGAGCCCTTGATGTTCCAGTTCGATGCGCAGCATATTACGCACAAAAGCATTACCACATACCGCAGCAATGCGTTTTTCTGTTTGAAGCTGATTTTTTGCCGCGCGGTATTGGCGAATCATTTTACCGTTGTGGCGAACATTGATAGTGACATCAAAGCGACTTAACGCAATACGCTTTAGCAGCTCGTCGATGTGAGCAAATTCGGTTTTTTCCGTGCGGAGGAATTTACGGCGCGCAGGCGTATTAAAGAACAGGTCTAAGACTTCAACTGAGGTACCAATTGGATGCGCCGTCGGTTGGAGTTTGACCTTCATGTCACGCCCTTCAGAATAGGCACTCCACGCTTGTTCCTGTGCGGCTGGACGAGAAGTCATGGTCAAGCGCGACACCGAGCTAATACTCGCTAACGCCTCACCGCGGAACCCCAAACTCACGATGGCTTCGAGATCGTCCAATGTATGGATCTTAGACGTAGCATGGCGACTTAGCGCCAAACCTAACTCATCTTTCACAATCCCTTTGCCGTTATCGCGCACACGAATTAGCTTAGCGCCACCTTTCTCGATATCAATATCGATACGGGTTGCACCAGAGTCGAGACTGTTTTCTACCAGTTCTTTCACGACAGAGGCAGGTCTTTCAACTACCTCCCCTGCCGCGATTTGGTTTGCCAATCGTGCTGGCAAAATCTTAATGGTCATGATGAGTTATCAGTTCACTTACTTGTTTGGAATAATCAGTACCTGCCCGACGGCAAGCTCATCAGAGCGCAAGTTGTTCGCTTTGCGAATGCTAGAGACACTGACACCATATTTCGACGCAATCTTGCCTAGGTATTCTCCACGAGCAACCTTGTGTTTGCGAATTGGTTTGTCTTTCACCGCAACGGTGATCTTCAACTTCTGACCGACCCAAAGCGTATCTGATTTCAAATTATTTTCACGGCGGATATCAGCAATCCTCACTTTGTAGTGACTTGCGATCTTACCGAGGAACTCGCCAGATTTAACAGTGTGCGTAATTGTCTCAGTTTCTACCGTGTTAGGTTTATTCGGGATGGATACTGAAACGGCACCTGTACCCGGGATTTTCAGCTTCTGACCGACGGCTAAACCGCTTGATTTGAGTTTGTTCGCACTCATGATCGCTTTGGTCGACGAGCCATATTTCTGTGCAATCACAGAAAGCGATTCACCACGCTTCACGGTATGCACGACAGGTTTCGCAGAAGACGAGAACACAGTGCCTTCTGGTGGATTATCTTTCAAGTACTGTACGACAGCTTTAGTAATCGCACGCGCTAGCTTATCTTGGTGAGAGCGTTGGAATAGTAACTTCTCTTCCGTTGGGTTCGAGATAAAGCCCGTTTCAACCAAAACAGAAGGAATCTGCGGAGAACGCAAAACTGCCAAGCTGGTATTGATTGGTTTCGAGTTATGCAGGCGAGCAACTTTGCCCATCTCACCTAAAATGTTTGTCGCTAACTTATAACCTTCTTTTTGCGAATGGCTGAACTGAAGATCTAACAAAGTTTGGTTGACGTTACGGTCATTTGAATTGCTCACAAATGCCGTTCCAGAGCCACCAAGTAGCTCAGATTGTTTCTCGTGATTCTCTACCCAACGTGCAATTTCGGTATTGGCACGACGAGTATTTAACACGAACACCGAACCACCACGAGGTTTAGGAGAAGTAAACGCATCGGCGTGAATCGAAATTAATAAGTGTGCGTCATGTTCACGAGCAATCGCAACACGGCGATTCAAGTTGACGAAGTAGTCACCAGTACGAGTCATGCGAGTTTTGATGCCAGGTACTGCATTTAGCTGGGCAGAAAGCTTACGAGAGATGCTCAATACCGCGTCTTTTTCATACTTTCGACGTGATGGACCAATTGAACCAGGATCTTCACCACCGTGGCCTGGGTCGATCACGATCAGAATCTCTTGTGCACGTTGGACCGTACTCATGTCTTTGCTTGGTTTTGCCGGTTTGCTCGGCTTAGAAGTATTACTCGCCGCCGCTGATGTTTTCGCCCCATGTGGCAAATCAATCACCAAACGATGACCATACTGACCACCTGGCGTTGGTTTTAGCGTAAACAGTTCAGCTTTGACGCTCTTCTTCAACTCAAAAACCAAACGGTATGTGCTTTTGTTTGGCGGAGAGCTTTTACGAACACGCTTCAACACAGGACTGTCCGTTACCGTAACAGGCAACTTAGCTTGCATAGACGTGTTTTTAATATCCACGACCAAGCGATCCGGTCCAGATAAAGAGAAATAGGAATAGTCAGCTTCCGCGCTTAAATCGATGACAACACGAGTCTCATCTGGTGAAGGCCAAACTCGGAAACTTTTAACGACGTTAGCAAATGCTAAATTGGGGATGATAAGGAGAAAAGTGGCGACAAATGCCGCCACTACTCTAAATTTTGAAAGACTCAACATAGCTCCAATCGACTGAGTAACTGCACACCATATTCATTATTTGCCGTAAGTTCGGCTACGCGCTGCTCGCCTTGGTAGCGAATATCCACATCAAGATCCGGTTGTGGCAGCATTCCTTGCCCTTTTTCTGGCCATTCAACCAAACAAATCGCATCATCCGTGAAGTAATCGCGAATCCCCATGAATTCTAACTCTTCAGGATCTGCCAGTCGGTATAGATCAAAGTGGTAAACTTGCCACTTATCCAGCTGATAAGGTTCAACCAAAGTATAGGTCGGGCTTTTTACGTTTCCTTGATGGCCAAGAGCACGGACAAAACCACGACTAAAGGTTGTTTTACCCGCACCCAGATCGCCATGCAGATAAATAGTGGTTTGTTGGGAACAAAGTTGAGCCAACGCGGTACCTAGTGCTACCGTTTCATGCTCATCTTTCAGGTTAAATTGTTTCGTGCTCATTGATGTTTCTCTAACTAATGATCGTTGACTATATAAAAATCAAAAGAACAGGAATAGTAAACTGTGTTGGTTTTGAGAGACAAGCTTTCAAATGTCATATGTGCGAAAAAAGTAGCCAATAAGGCAAAACCTAATTACCTGATTCTATTGAATGCATAAACAAAATTGCTCATGCCTGCGTCAACTTTTGATGACTTTGTTTCAAAATCTATTTCTCGACTTTATGTCTAGACTTTCTGGTAGCACCAATTCATAAGATCCGGTAAGATCCGCCCCCCTTTATCTCGGTGATAAAACATGAACTTCGAACAACTCGCTCAACAAATCAAAATTTGGGGTAAAGAGCTCGGCTTTCAGAAAGTCGGTATCTGCGATGTTGATCTTAGTGAACATGAAGCGGCTCTGCAAAAATGGCTTGATCAAGGCTACCACGGTTCAATGGACTGGATGGCTCGTCACGGCATGATGCGCGCCAGACCAAATGAACTTTTGCCGGGAACCGTGCGAGTGATTAGCGTACGTATGGATTACTTGCCACCAGAAGCAAAGTTTGCTTCCAATCTGGCAAACAAAAACCACGCTTATATCAGCCGTTACGCGCTCGGGCGTGACTATCACAAATTGGTGAGAAAACAGCTTAATAAACTTGGCAAACTTATTGAGCAAGAAGTCGGACAATTTGGCTATCGCCCTTTTGTCGACTCAGCCCCGATCCTTGAACGTCCATTGGCGCAAAAAGCCGGATTAGGCTGGACTGGCAAACACTCTCTGATTTTGGATAAAGATTGCGGCTCTTGGTTTTTCCTTGGTGAGCTGCTTATCGACTTACCTTTGCCTGTTGATGAACCAAGCGTTGATCAATGTGACAAATGTAAAGCTTGCATCACATCTTGTCCGACACAAGCGATTGTCGATGAAAAAGTCGTGGATGCGAGACGCTGTATCTCATATCTCACGATTGAGTTTGATGGTGTGATCCCAGAAGAGTTCCGCAAACCGATGGGAAACCGTATCTATGGATGCGACGATTGCCAATTAGTTTGCCCTTGGAACCGATATGCAGAAATCACTGAGCAAGAGGATTTTCATCGCCGCGAGAGTTTTGAAGACCCAGATCTCGTTACCATGTTCAACTGGGATGAGGCAACCTTCCTAAAACAAATGGAAGGGTCAGCAATTCGTAGAATTGGACACCTGCAATGGCTACGTAATATTTCTGTCGCACTTGGCAATGCAGAATACAGCCAGAGAACAATTGATGCCCTAGAAGCAAGACGCGGTGAAAGTGAACTGCTCGATGAACACATTGAATGGGCTCTTGCACAACAATTCAACCAACTTCCAGCAAATGAATCGGATTCTATTGAGACCAAGAAAAAGCGTTTAATCAGAATCGTAGAAAAAGGACTTCCAAGAGACGCATAATGCGTAGCTCATATGCAAGAGATTGAAAACTCTTTTTGCACGATCAATTCATGACCTTGTTCTCAATTTTGTCATGTGGAAAAAAATTATAGAGTCGAAGGAATTCGGGGAAGATAAAAAAGTTAAACACAACCTGAAGAAATGACTAGGATCAAAAAAACACAAATTAATGATCCTAATTTAACGCATCCGATCCGCAATAAAAGTAAGTTTTACCATACAAAACAAGCAGTTACGCAATTACAGAAAGCTTTTATTGAGCCCTCACAAAGAAAAGATCTTTCTTTACAGTCCTTCAAATTGAAGCTGAGAACACTTTATCAACCAACTTATCCACAGAATGACATATGTGGATAACTCTGTTAATTAAAGAGCAGAAAGGGGCCCGAACACCAGATTATTCGCTGTTCAGACAAGTCGTCTCATGTTTAAAACACAAACGAAATCGTCCGACATCGAGTGATGCGGATTAAATATTGTTTTCAGGGGTTCATGCTTCGCAGCATTATGAAAAGAGCGATGTGAATTGGTTGCGGGAGCCGGATTTGAACCGACGACCTTCGGGTTATGAGCCCGACGAGCTACCAAGCTGCTCCATCCCGCGTCCGTGTATCACTGCTTTTGCAGTAATAAGAATTGAAGCGACACACGAGGTTCCCCTATCTATAACAGAAAGGCGTGACCTCAACCTTGACAAGTTTTTACTCTATAAACGAGCGAGTGTCGCAATTCATTGTTAAGCACAATGAAAGCTATAAAGCTGGAGCGACACACGAGGTTCGAACTCGTGACCTCAACCTTGGCAAGGTTGCGCTCTACCAACTGAGCTAGTGTCGCAATGTCACTGTTAAGCACAATGAGGGCTATCAAATTGGAGCGACACACGAGGTTCGAACTCGTGACCTCAACCTTGGCAAGGTTGCGCTCTACCAACTGAGCTAGTGTCGCAATGTCATTGTTAAGCACAATGAAGGCTATCAAATTGGAGCGACACACGAGGTTCGAACTCGTGACCTCAACCTTGGCAAGGTTGCGCTCTACCAACTGAGCTAGTGTCGCATATTCTCAGAAGAGAATTGGT
>NZ_JAKRGG010000039.1:0-52814 GCF_022347645.1 Vibrio sp. MMH1-50 | reverse complement strand
ACTCAATAATCAAAATAGTGGCAGGTCTACCTGGATTCGAACCAGGGAATGGCGGCATCAAAAGCCGCTGCCTTACCGCTTGGCGATAGACCTGCAGGCGATAGTCATAAAGACTAATCAAGTTAGAAAAGTATGGTGCGGAAGGAGAGACTTGAACTCTCACACCTTGCGGCGCCAGAACCTAAATCTGGTGCGTCTACCAATTCCGCCACTTCCGCAACTTTTCTGTCGTCATAAGGTAATTGGTAAAACCTAAACAACGAAATAAATGGTGGCTACGACGGGATTCGAACCTGTGACCCCATCATTATGAGTGATGTGCTCTAACCAGCTGAGCTACGTAGCCAACACAATATTCTTTAAATCAAGATGGTGCGGAAGGAGAGACTTGAACTCTCACACCTTGCGGCGCCAGAACCTAAATCTGGTGCGTCTACCAATTCCGCCACTTCCGCAACTTGATTTGTCGTTACTGATATAATTGGTAAAACATCAATAACATTCCTATGTTTCAAGGAAGAATAATGGCAGGTCTACCTGGATTCGAACCAGGGAATGGCGGCATCAAAAGCCGCTGCCTTACCGCTTGGCGATAGACCTACAACTCAATAATCAAAATAGTGGCAGGTCTACCTGGATTCGAACCAGGGAATGGCGGCATCAAAAGCCGCTGCCTTACCGCTTGGCGATAGACCTGCAGGCAATAGTCAAAAGACTATTCAATATATGGTGCGGAAAGAGAGACTTGAACTCTCACACCTTGCGGCGCCAGAACCTAAATCTGGTGCGTCTACCAATTCCGCCATTTCCGCATATATTGTTTAGAGTATTTCAAGATGGTGCGGAAGGAGAGACTTGAACTCTCACACCTTGCGGCGCCAGAACCTAAATCTGGTGCGTCTACCAATTCCGCCACTTCCGCATCTTGAACTCTATAAGTTGTCAGTTAATTGGTAAAAACTAACAACTAAATTTTGTCTTTCAAAAGAAAGAATGGTGGCTACGACGGGATTCGAACCTGTGACCCCATCATTATGAGTGATGTGCTCTAACCAGCTGAGCTACGTAGCCATCTTTTTGAGCGAGACAATATAAACCTTCACGCTCTAAGTGACAACCCTTTTTGTCAAAGGAATCCCACTTTAAATAATGGCAGGTCTACCTGGATTCGAACCAGGGAATGGCGGCATCAAAAGCCGCTGCCTTACCGCTTGGCGATAGACCTGCAGACAGTAGTCGTAAAACTACTTAAAACATGGTGCGGAAGGAGAGACTTGAACTCTCACACCTTGCGGCGCCAGAACCTAAATCTGGTGCGTCTACCAATTCCGCCACTTCCGCATCTATTCCTAATTGCTCTTAAAAAAGAACCTTTAGGAATGGTGGCTACGACGGGATTCGAACCTGTGACCCCATCATTATGAGTGATGTGCTCTAACCAGCTGAGCTACGTAGCCAAAACCATGTTTTCTCGTTCTCGTCGCTAAGTTGCCTTGTCGTCGGGAACGGCGCGCATTATGCGAAGTTGAGTGAGATCCGTCAACAGTTTTTTTCAATAAATCCTGCAAAATCCATCGTTCGCTTCCTTTTTAAACAAAGAGGCGCGTTTATGATCTAAAACTGGAAATAAAATGGCTTGCAGTAAGGGACTTAATTTCTTGTTGTTTTAGAAAGGTATAAAAAAAGCCAGCGCTATGGCTGGCTTTTTATGTAAATGAAGTGTTTAGAATTCATTCACTTAATTATACGTTGAAGCGGAAGTGTACAACATCACCATCTTTAACGATGTATTCTTTACCTTCTAGACGCCATTTACCTGCGTCTTTCGCGCCGCTTTCACCGTTGAATTGGATGAAATCGTCGTAACCAACAACTTCAGCACGGATAAAGCCTTTTTCGAAGTCTGTGTGGATCTTCGCTGCCGCTTTTGGTGCCGTAGCGCCAACAGGGATAGTCCATGCACGAACTTCTTTCACGCCAGCTGTGAAGTAAGTTTGTAGGTTCAGTAGTTCGTAACCTGCGCGGATAACGCGGTTTAGACCTGGTTCTTCGATACCTAGGTCTGCTAGGAACTCTTCACGCTCGTCATCTTCTAGTTCAGCCATTTCTGATTCGATAGCTGCACATACAGGAACAACAACGTTGTTTTCTTTCGCTGCAAACTCACGTACTGCATCTAGGTATGCGTTGTCTTCAAAACCATCTTCGTTCACGTTAGCGATGTACATTGTTGGTTTTAGCGTTAGGAAGTTTAGGTAGCCAATTGCTGCTAGCTCTTCTTTTGCAAGATCAACAGTACGCGCCATGCCACCTTCTGTTAGTACAGGAAGCAGTTTTTCTAGAACCGTCAGTTCGAATTTCGCGTCCTTGTCACCGCCTTTTGCTTTCTTAGCGTTACGCTGGATAGCGCGTTCACAAGAATCAAGGTCAGCCATTGCTAGTTCAAGGTTGATAACTTCAATATCTTCGATTGGAGATACTTTACCTGCAACGTGAACGATGTTGTCGTTTTCGAAACAACGTACAACGTGGCCGATTGCGTCAGTTTCACGGATGTTCGCTAGGAATTTGTTACCTAGACCTTCACCACGAGATGCGCCCGCAACTAGACCAGCGATGTCTACGAATTCCATTGTGGTAGGTAGAACTTTCTGTGGGTTAACGATCTTTGCTAGAGCATCTAGACGTAGATCTGGCACAGGAACCACACCAGTGTTTGGTTCAATGGTACAGAACGGGAAGTTTGCTGCTTCAATACCCGCTTTAGTTAGTGCGTTAAACAGAGTTGATTTACCAACGTTAGGTAGACCAACGATGCCACATTTAAAACCCATGATAGTAACCTTATTCAGCTTTGAACGTGTGGAGGCGATTTTGTGCTTTTGATAGACCATCCTTAATTAGGATATCTAGACAGCGCACTGATTCGTCAGCTGCGGCGTCTAGTAGCTCTTGCTCTTTCGCTGGAGCTTTGCCTAGTACAAAACCCGCCACTTTATCTTTGTGTCCCGGATGGCCAATGCCGATACGAAGACGATAAAAATCTTTGTTATTGCCCAGTTTGCTAATAGTGTCACGCAGACCATTGTGACCACCGTGACCACCACCTTTCTTAAACTTAGCGACACCTGGCGGTAAGTCTAGCTCGTCATGAGCAACCATGATCTCTTCTGGCTTAATTTGGTAAAACTTCGCAAGTGCTGCGATTGCTTTGCCAGAGAGGTTCATGAAAGTGGTTGGGATTAGCAAACGGAGATCCTGGCCATTGACCATAATGCGTCCTGTTAGGCCAAAGAATTTTGGTTCATTCTTCAGGGTAACGTTGTGAACGCGTGCTAATTCTTCTACAACCCAAGCGCCCGCATTGTGGCGAGTTTTGGCGTATTCTGGTCCCGGATTAGCAAGACCAACAAGAAGTTTGATTGGTTGAGTCAAGGTTAGGATCTCTCTGGAATCTCAAAAAGCGCAGTATGATAGCACAGAATTCTCGCAGTGGGCGACCAAGGGATTTTCTGCCTATCGATACAAATAAAAAAACACCCCAAAGAGGGGTGCTTTTGAAATCAGTTTAACTGAAATGTTCGTATTAGTTGAACATTGCAGAGATTGACTCTTCGTTGCTGATACGACGAATCGCTTCAGCTAGCATGCGAGATAGACTTAGTGTGGTTACTTTGCCAGTTGCAGCCATCTCTTTAGATAGAGAGATAGAGTCAGTGACGATAACTTGGTCAAGAACAGAGTTCTTAATGTTGTCCGCAGCGTTACCAGAGAATACAGCGTGAGTTGCGTAAGCGAATACACGCTTAGCACCGCGCTCTTTTAGCGCTTCAGCTGCTTTACATAGAGTGCCACCTGTATCGATCATGTCATCAACGATCACACAGTCACGACCTTCAACGTCACCGATTAGGTTCATTACTTCAGAAACGTTTGCACGTGGACGACGCTTATCAACGATAGCGATGTCGATGTCGCCTAGCGCTTTTGCAGTTGCACGAGCACGAACAACGCCACCTAGATCAGGAGAAACCACTACTGGGTTTTCTAGACCACGAGATTGCATGTCTTCTAGAAGTACTGGTGTACCGAAGATGTTATCAACTGGTACATCGAAGAAGCCTTGAATTTGCTCAGCATGTAGGTCGATAGTTAGAACGCGGTCTACGCCAACGTTAGATAGGAAATCAGCAACAACTTTTGCAGTGATTGGCACACGCGCAGAACGTACACGACGGTCTTGGCGAGCGTAGCCAAAGTAAGGAATTACTGCAGTGATACGACCTGCTGAAGCACGGCGCATTGCATCAATCATAACAACCAATTCCATTAGGTTGTCGTTAGTCGGTGCACAAGTGGATTGAATGATGAAAACATCACTACCACGAACGTTCTCATTGATTTGAACTGCAACTTCGCCATCAGAAAAGCGAGAAACAGATGCATCACCAAGAGAGATGTAAAGACGATCAGCAATACGTTGGGCTAGTTCAGGTGTTGCGTTACCAGCAAATAGCTTCATATCAGGCACGGTGGAAACCTCGGGTTTGCGTCCAGTTTAAATAGGTCGGTGTGAGGCTGATTGGTATTCAGCCAAAGTCTCTTTTAGTGGCGAAATATTTCGCCCTTGAGCGACAAATGCCGAGACTTTATCAGAGAGTTGTGCAAGGATAGTTTCTGCTTCGGATTTGCTCGAAAATTCAGCAAAAACGCAAGATCCTGTCCCCGTCAATCTTGACGGCGCGTATTGTAGCAGCCATGAAAGTTGCTTATCAACCTCTGGGTAGAGCATTCGTACAATTTTTTCGCAATCGTTTACGCTTGGCGTGTTCAAAAGCGTTTCTAAATCGCGTTTTGGCGTGTTTCGAGTCAAATCCGGATGTCCGAATATGTCGGCGGTTGCAATAGAAACATTTGGACGAACAACTAAATACCATTTCTCATCTGGATGAGCAGGAGAAAGTTTCTCACCAACGCCTTCAGCAAATGCGGCAAAACCACGCACAAATACAGGCACATCTGCACCAAGTGCAAGACCAATTTCGGCTAATTCATCATCACTAAGATGGGTTTGCCATAGGTAATTGAGCGCAACCAAAGTAGTTGCTGCGTTGGATGAGCCGCCGCCAATGCCACCGCCCATAGGTAAGATCTTATGAAGATCGATATGTGCCCCATAAGAGCATTTCGCATAACGTTGAAGTGCGGTCGCCGCTTTCCAGATCAAATTGTCTTGCAGAGGAACACCTTCGATCTCTGGCGAAATCGTGATCTCACCTGAATCGTTTGCTTGAATGGTTAGTTCATCGCCGTGATCGACGAACTGGAATAGAGTTTGTAACTCGTGGTAACCGTTTTCGGTCCGACCATTGATATAAAGAAAGAGATTCAATTTCGCTGGTGATGGCCAACGGGTTGAAAGATCGATCATTGGGTGATGTTCCATTTTGTGATCACTAAATTAATTTTTACGTCAGACGTACTGAGTTTTAGCTTGTTTGGGAGAGGTAACGTCTGGTTATGCCACTCAATATCACCGTAACGCTGGTAAGCAATATTCCAGTCGTTCAAACCGATCTGTTTGTCCAGTGCTTGGAGAGTATTGGTCGGTGATAGTTGGAAAGAGTCAGCATCTGTTGGTAAGCCAAGTAGCCAATCAGGTAAATGGTCAACTGGCATCATTAAGCCGGTTAATCGGTAAATCAGTTGGTTAGCATCACGAGCGGAGAGTACTTGGTCATCATAGGTTTCGACGGTTGCGCCTTGTGGCGTAATAGTGAGCTTTAATGCGGTTTGACCAAGTAAGGTCGTTAAGCGTAACTGGCTTAATGACGAAGAGTGCTTCCAGAAGAAATTCAGGCTTTGTCTTTGATCGGGACCAATGTAGCCAAGTTTACCTGTGGCTTGAAAATTTTTAATGGTTTCAAGTCGCTGCTCGTGTGCCTGCCACTCTACGCTGGTGACACTTTCAGGAACAGAACTACAACCTGCGAGAACAATGCTCGACATGAGCAAGATGAGAAAGGAGCGTAAGGTCATGTTTGATGGCTTATTAATCAGTTTCATCGGTAATCGCTCACAACTATAGCATTGAAAAGCCGAGTGAAGGAAAACAAATCCGGCTTACCCTTTCAATAAATGCGTGCTTACAGTAAAATTCTGAACCTATTTTATAACCGATCTCAGAGATACCACGTTAGATGTCCTTGCTTGCTATTGGAATCAATCACAATACAGCGTCTGTTGACTTGCGAGAGAAAGTGGCGTTCGGACCCGATAAATTGGGACCAGCACTTGAGCAACTCAGAGACCATGAAGCCGTCAATGGCAGTGTGATTGTTTCTACCTGTAACCGTACCGAAGTGTACTGCGACGTGAAGCAAGGAGCGCGAAATAAGCTTATCGACTGGTTAGCCCAGTTCCATCAAGTTAGTCAAGAAGACTTGATGCCGAGCCTTTATGTCCATGAAGAGCAAGCGGCGATTAAGCACTTGATGCGTGTTTCTTGCGGCCTTGATTCACTGGTACTAGGTGAGCCTCAGATTTTGGGTCAGGTAAAACAAGCGTTTTCTGATTCCCGAGATCATCAGGCGGTGGATGCGTCGATTGATAAGTTGTTCCAAAAGACTTTCTCAGTCGCAAAACGTGTTCGAACAGAAACTGATATTGGTGGTAACGCCGTGTCGGTGGCTTATGCTGCCTGTACATTGGCGAAACACATCTTTGAATCACTGTCTGACTCAACGGTACTGTTGGTTGGTGCAGGTGAAACCATCGAATTGGTGGCAAAACACTTAGCGTCGAACGGCTGTACTAAGATGATTGTTGCAAACCGAACTCGAGAGCGAGCTCTTGGTCTAGCAGAGCAATTTGGAGCAGAAGTGATCAGCTTGAATGAAATTCCTGACCATTTACCAAGAGCAGACATCGTCATCAGCTCAACGGCGAGTCCTCTACCTATCATTGGTAAAGGCATGGTTGAGACCGCGTTGAAGAAACGTCGTCATCAACCGATGTTATTGGTCGATATCGCAGTACCTCGCGATGTGGAAGCTCAGGTTGGGGAATTGAGTGACGCTTACTTGTACTCGGTGGATGACTTACAGTCGATCATTGATAGCAACATCGAACAACGTAAAGTAGAAGCCATTCAAGCAGAAGCGATCGTTAGCGAAGAAAGCGCGGCATTTATGACGTGGCTGCGTTCACTTCAAGCTGTGGATAGCATTCGTGATTATCGCAAATCGGCCAACGAAATTCGTGAAGACTTACTAAGTAAAAGCCTACAATCATTGGCAACCGGTGCAGACCCAGAGAAAGTGCTGCGCGAACTTAGTAATAAACTCACCAACAAACTGATTCACGCTCCAACTCGCGCGCTGCAAAGTGCGGCAGAGCAGGGCGAACCAGCAAAATTAACGGTTATCCGCCAGACCCTTGGTTTGGATGATCTGTAACTCACGCTTTTTATTAAGAAAACGACACTATGAAAGCCTCTATTCTGACTAAGCTAGAAACGCTAGTAGAACGTTACGAAGAAGTTCAACATCTTCTTGGTGATCCTGATGTAATTGGAAATCAGGATAAATTCCGCGCTCTATCAAAAGAGTACTCTCAGCTAGAAGAAGTTACTAAGTGCTTCCAAGCGTATCAACAAGCGCAAGACGATCTTGTCGCTGCTGAAGATATGGCGAACGAAGACGACGAAGAAATGCGTGAAATGGCGCAGGAAGAAATCAAAGAAGCAAAAGAAACGATTGAGCGTCTAACTGATGAACTACAAATTCTTCTTCTTCCAAAAGATCCAAACGATGACCGTAACTGTTTCCTAGAAATCCGTGCAGGTGCGGGTGGTGACGAAGCGGGTATCTTCGCTGGTGACCTGTTCCGTATGTACAGCAAATACGCAGAAAAGCGTGGTTGGCGTATCGAGGTGATGTCTTCAAACGAAGCTGAACACGGTGGTTACAAAGAGATGATCGCGAAAGTGAGCGGTGACGGCGCATACGGCGTGCTGAAGTTTGAGTCAGGCGGTCACCGTGTACAACGTGTACCAGCGACAGAATCTCAAGGTCGTGTTCATACTTCTGCGTGTACCGTAGCGGTTATGGCGGAAATCCCAGAAGCGGATCTGCCAGAAATCAAGGCAGCAGACCTAAAAATCGATACATTCCGTGCATCTGGCGCGGGTGGTCAGCACGTTAACACCACGGATTCTGCAATCCGTATTACCCACTTACCAACTGGTACAGTAGTAGAGTGTCAAGACGAGCGTTCACAGCATAAGAACAAAGCAAAAGCGATGGCAGTGCTTGCTGCTCGCATCGTTCAAGCAGAAGAAGAACGTCGTGCAGCAGAAGTTTCTGATACACGTCGTAACTTATTAGGTTCTGGTGACCGTAGTGACCGTATCCGTACTTACAACTACCCACAAGGTCGAGTTTCTGACCACCGCATCAACCTAACCATCTACCGTTTGAACGAAGTGATGGAAGGTGACCTGCAAAGTTTGATTGATCCTGTGGTTCAAGAGCACCAAGCAGACCAACTTGCGGCGCTCGCAGAGAACAACTAATCGATGAGCCAAGTTCAATCTATTGAGCAAGCGCTGAAAAGTGCGACGGCAATATTGACTGAAGGCGGCAAAGAGTCGCCTTCTCTCGATGCAGCCGTACTTCTTTGCCATGTCCTTGGCAAACCAAGAACCTATCTTCTGACTTGGCCTGAAAAAGCATTGGACCCCGAGCAACAAGCTCAGTTTGATGCGTTATTGGCTCGTCGTATCACGGGTGAGCCTGTGGCTTACATTATCGGTGAACGCGAGTTTTGGTCTTTACCTCTTAAAGTCTCTCCATCCACATTAATTCCAAGACCGGACACGGAACGTTTGGTTGAAGTTGCATTGGATAAAACTTACGAGCAGACAGGACCAATCCTTGATTTAGGCACTGGCACTGGGGCGATTGCATTGGCATTGGCGTCTGAGTTACCCAAGCGCCAAGTGATGGGAGTTGACCTTAAACATGAAGCGAAAGACCTCGCAGAGTACAACGCATCGCAGTTAAACATCAAAAATGTGACGTTTGATCAAGGTAGTTGGTTCGAACCTATTGCCAGCGGAACAAAGTTTGCTTTAATTGTCTCCAACCCACCGTATATCGACGAAAAAGATCCACATCTCGCGCAAGGTGATGTGCGTTTTGAGCCAAAATCGGCACTCGTTGCGGATGAGAATGGCTTGGCGGATATTCGCCATATCTCTGATCTCGCTCGTCAATATTTGGAAGAAGATGGGTGGCTCGCGTTTGAACATGGTTATGACCAAGGCGGAGCTGTTCGTGAGATCATGACTCATTTTGGTTTTGAACAAGTAGTCACGGAAAAAGACTACGGCGGTAACGACCGAGTGACACTTGGTTGTTACAAGCCTTCATAATAACGAGCAAGTCAGCAGTAACTTATAAAAGAGAAATGAAATGTACGTAGCTCTAAAACACATTCACTTAGTAACGATCGCATTGAGCGCGACGCTACTATCGATCCGATTCGTATTGTTGATGATGGATTCTCCAAAGCGCAACAACCGATTCCTAAAAGTTTTCCCACATATTGTTGATACCGCGTTACTCCTTTCCGGTATTGGTTTGATCATGGTGACAGGCTTTATTCCATTTACGGATGCAGCGCCTTGGTTAACCAACAAGATCACTTGTGTGCTTGCGTACATTGCTCTTGGTTTCTTTGCTTTAAAGATGGCAAAGAACAAGCTGCTGAGAATTTTCGCCTTCTTTGGTGCTCTAGGCTGGCTAGTGATGGCCGCTAATATTGCCGTATCTAAAAATCCAAACTTATTTGGGTAATCTTCATGCTTGAGTTTTTTGACGAAGATTTTGACAACATGGCGTTGGTGGAAGGCGCGTTAGAACTGAACCACTCCATCAATCCAGACACTAATGTGCATTGGGCAAAGCAAGAATTAGAACGTCTTTATAAAGAAGCGGAAGCTATTCTGGTTCACGAGACGGACGAAGAACAACGTTTTGATTCGTTTCTCCGTTTGTTCTTTTATGAATGGGGCTTTAAAGGCGACGATCAAGAGTACTTTATCTCTGACAATAGTTTCATTGATAAAGTGTTGGAGCGTAAAAAAGGCATTCCCGTTAGTTTGGGGGCGGTCCTACTTTACTTGGGGAACCGACTTGGTTTTCCGATGAAAGGCGTGACCTTTCCGACGCAATTTTTGATCAAAGTAGATTGGATGCACAAAACGCCGGACTACATTAATCCATTTAACGGTGAATACGTCGGTGAGAAAATCCTTCAAGCTTGGCTGATTGGTCAAGAAGGTCCACTTGCAACCTTGAAGCCTGAGCACTTTGAAGAAGCGGATAACCCAACAGTAATAGGTCGTTGGTTGGCATTAATTAAAAGTGCGATGTTGCGTGAAGAGCGTTATACGTTAGCACTACGGTGCACCAACCTTGCGCTGACTTTCGTACCGGACGACCCATACGAGATTCGTGACCGAGGCTTTATCTTCCAACAATTGGAGTGCCATCAGGTAGCGGTTTCAGATTTTCAGTACTTTATTGACCAATGCCCAGACGATCCGGCATCAGAGCTACTAAAATCACAAGTTAACGCGATGAGCGAAAAGCACGTTACGCTTCACTAAATTTTATCGGCATGCAGAAAGCGGCGTGTCGAAGACAGACAAAAGAGAATCAAAATGGAACAGAAAATCGTTAATATTGGCGACATTCAGGTTGCTAACGACAAGCCATTCACCCTATTTGCAGGTATGAACGTTCTTGAGTCTCGTGATCTTGCTATGCAGATCTGTGAGCACTACGTAAAAGTAACCGACAAACTTGGCATCCCATACGTGTTCAAGGCGTCGTTCGATAAAGCAAACCGCAGTTCTGTTCATTCATACCGTGGTCCTGGTCTGGAAGAAGGCATGAAAATCTTCCAAGAGCTGAAAGACACGTTTGGCGTGAAGATCATCACTGATGTTCACACTGAGGAACAAGCTCAACCTGTCGCTGATGTGGTTGATGTTATCCAACTTCCTGCATTCCTAGCTCGTCAAACTGACCTTGTAGAAGCAATGGCGAAAACAGGCGCGGTGATCAACGTTAAAAAACCTCAGTTCATGAGTCCTGGTCAAGTAGGTAACATCGTTGAGAAGTTTGCTGAGTGTGGTAACGAAAACATCATTTTATGTGAGCGCGGCTCTTGCCATGGTTACGACAACCTAGTGGTTGATATGCTTGGTTTTGGTGTCATGAAGAACGCATCAAAAGGCAGCCCAATCATTTTTGACGTAACGCACTCGCTACAAATGCGCGATCCGTCGGGCGCGGCATCTGGTGGTCGTCGTGAGCAAACCGTTGAACTTGCGAAAGCGGGTCTAGCAACAGGCATCGCAGGTCTGTTTATTGAAGCGCACCCGAACCCAGATCAAGCTCGCTGTGATGGTCCGTCTGCACTGCCTCTAGATAAACTTGAGCCATTCCTAGCGCAAATGAAGTCACTAGATGACCTAATTAAGAGCTTCGACAGCATCGATATCAAATAATCAGTTTACTGAATGTTTGTGGGAAATGGTCAGCCAATGTGCTGACCATTTTTGTATTGGCATATTCATTCTGCCAAATTATTCTTTTGTCGCTTCTCGCTTCTCGCTTCTCGCTTACCAATTGCATTGAAATGCCTGCCAATGTCACAGCAAAACGATTGCCTGTGAATGGGTCTATAATCTGTTGAAACGTAGCGTCAGAGTTGCAGTTGTTAAAATAGTCATTAGTGATCCATGCATCATAATTATGAAATCAATATGTTAGCGTGCAATTCTTCCTATAAACTACGTCAAGTTTTAGCGCTCTTAATTATATGGACGGAGCTCCTTTAAAGGGTTAAGAGCGTCTGCAGTGGACCCCAGACGATAAAAAGGTAAAACAATGAAGCAACGCCTGATTGTAAAAACCGCTTTGAGCGCGGCGATTCTGGCAACTCTTGCCGGATGTGCAACGCAACCAGCACATGAATGGAATGAAGATACAACATACAAACTGACTGTACTGCACACGAACGACCACCACGGTCGCTTCTGGCAAAACAAATACGGTGAGTATGGTATGGCAGCTCGTAAGACACTGATCGACGAGCTACGTACAGAAATTCAAGCAGAGGGTGGCAGCGTTCTTCTACTGTCAGGCGGCGATATCAATACAGGTGTTCCTGAATCAGATCTGCAAGATGCGGAACCAGATTTCAAAGGCATGAGCAAAATTGGTTACGACGCGATGGCGTTGGGTAACCATGAGTTCGATAACCCACTTGACGTGCTATTCAAGCAGCAAGAGTGGGCTAACTTCCCAATGCTGTCTGCGAACATTTACGATAAGGAAACCGGTGAGCGCTTGTTCCAACCTTACGCAATGTTCAATAAGCAAGGCATCAAGATTGCCGTGATCGGTCTAACGACAGAAGACACAGCAAAACTAGGTAACCCAGAGTACATTGGTCAAGTTGACTTCCGTGATCCGAAAGAAGAAGCGAAGAAGCTGATCGCTGAGCTAAAAGAAACTGAGAAGCCAGACCTTATCTTTGCAGTGACACATATGGGTCACTACGAAAACGGCAACCGTGGTGTGAACGCTCCGGGTGATGTTGCATTGGCTCGCTACCTAAATGAAGGTGATTTGGACATGATTGTGGGTGGTCACTCACAAGAGCCTGTATGTATGGAAGGTCCAAACGTTATTAAGAAGAACTTCAAGCCGGGTGAAGAGTGTAAACCAGATGAGCAAAACGGCACTTACATCGTACAAGCGTACGAGTGGGGTAAGTACGTTGGTCGAGCTGATTACGAATTCCGCAACGGCGAATTGTCTATGGTGAGCTACGATCTGATCCCTGTGAACCTGAAGAAGAAGATCAAAGTTGATGGTAAATCTCAACGCGTGCTTATCCAAGATGAGATCGCGCAAGATGAAGCTATGCTTGATTTCCTACGTCCTTACCAAGAAAAAGGTCAAGGCAAGCTAAACGTTAAGATTGCAGAATCCAATGGCAAACTGGAAGGTGATCGTAATGTGGTACGTTTCCAACAAACGAACCTTGGTCGTCTGATTGCAACAGCACACATGGAGCGTGCGAAAGCAGACTTCGCTGTAATGAACTCAGGTGGTGTTCGTGATTCAATTGAAGCGGGTGACATCACGTACAAAGATGTGCTGACCGTTCAACCATTTGGCAACATGGTTTCTTACGTAGATATGTCTGGTAAAGAAGTACTAGACTACCTAAATGTTGTTGCAACGAAACCTGTTGATTCTGGCGCTTACGCTCAGTTCGCTGGTATTTCAATGACTGTTGAGAATGGCAAAGTAGCAAATGTATTTATCGGTGGCAAACAGCTTCGACTTGATGGTGAGTACCGCTTTACTGTACCAAGTTACAACGCTTCAGGCGGTGACGGCTACCCGAAAGTTAACACTCACCCAGGTTACGTAAATACAGGCTTTACGGATGCTGAAGTACTGAAAGAGTACCTAGAGTCACACAGCCCAATTGACGTAAACGAATACGCGCCTTCAGGTGAGATGGTTTACAAGTAAAAAGCGATTGACTCAAAGTCGCTGATACCATTAACTTAAAGCGCTGCTCCTCACTAGGGGCAGCGTTTTTTGTTTTATAAGGAGAATCTTGATGACTCCGGCCATTAATCTTGCGAAAAAGAAAAAAGTTTCACACACCATTCACCAATATGAGCATGATCCCAGAGCAGACAGCTACGGATTAGAAGCAGCAGAAGTATTGGGACAAGATCCAAAGAAAGTATTTAAGACTTTGCTGTTTTGCTTAAACGGCGAGCCTAAGAACCTTGCCGTTGCGATCATTCCTGTCGATCAAAAATTGAACCTAAAATTGGCGGCGAAAGCTGCGAAAGGTAAGAAAGCGGACATGGCAGATCCTGAAATTGCTCAAAAGACCACAGGTTATGTTGTGGGTGGAATCAGCCCATTGGGGCAGAAGAAAGCGCTGCCTACTTTTCTGCATGAAAGTGCAACACAGCAAGAGACGATCTGTGTGAGCGCAGGTAAGCGTGGTTTAGAAATTGAATTGGCACCCAAAGATTTGTTGAGTCTAACACGTGGTCAATTTGCTCCTCTTTGTCTGTAAATACATGACCAATAAAAAGGACGCTGATGAGCGTCCTTTTTTGATCTTGTGATGGAGCGAATGGTTACTTCTTCAGGCTCAACGTGCCGCCTGTGCGTTTCGTTGGTTTGCTTGGCTTCGCTGCATTTGGATTCATGTAATGCTGCTTAGGCTTGCTCGGTGATTGAGGTCTATTGTGATCACCTTGAGGCTTACTGCGTTCACCTTGTGGTTTCGCTTTGTAGTGCTCTTTTGCAGGGCGTGCATTCTCATCATCACGTTGGCGACGTTTTTGCTGACCTTTTTTAGAATTTGGCGCATGGCGGAATTCATCCGCGTTGTTACCACGGAAGGTACGTGTTTTTTGGTTACGGCGTGCCGTTGAACCTTGGTTTTCTTCGCGGCTATCAAATAGTTTGGCATCGGTCGCTTTACGAATGTTACGACCTTTAGAATCTGTCTTTGACGCTTCCTCTGTGCCCACTGAACCTTCACACATTGCTAGGATCTCTGCCACTTCATCGTCACTCAGGTAACGCCATTTACCATTTGGAATGCCGTCAAGTGAGATGTTCATGATACGTACGCGACGCAGTTTAAATACTTCGTAGCCGAGCGCTTCACACATACGACGGATTTGACGGTTCAAACCTTGCGTTAACACGATGCGGAAAGAGAATTTGGTTTCTTTTGTTACCTGACAAGGTAGCGTGACTGTATCGAGGATTTTCACACCGCTCGACATCTGTTTTAGGAATTCGCCAGTAATAGGCTTATCAACACGCACCACGTATTCTTTTTCGTGGTTGTTACCTGCACGCAGAATCTTATTTACGATATCGCCATCGTTAGTCAGAAAGATCAAACCATCTGAGGGCTTATCCAGACGACCGATAGGGAAGATACGCTTTTTATGACCGATGAAATCAACGATGTTGCCCGGGATGTCGCGTTCAGTTGTACAGGTGATGCCCGTTGGTTTGTTCAACGCGATATAAATCGGTTTTTCTTTTGCTGCAACAGGGTTTCCATCGACACAAACGTCATCGCCTGGAAGTACTTTTGTTCCCATTTCTGGTTGTTGACCATTAATGGTGACACGACCTTGCTCGATAAGACGGTCGGCTTCACGACGTGAGCAGAAGCCCGTTTCGCTGATGTATTTGTTTAAGCGTTTTGCGTTGTCTTGTGACATGTTGGTCTCCTAACGTTTCACAACGGCGGTTAATAAAGGTTGTCTTGCCGCAGTTAATTGCAGCAAGACAAGATAAGGTCGGGCATTCTAGCACCGAGATTCGAGTTAGCCTAAACGTTTTTGATGACGTTCACGCGTCTCCATTTTCTTTTCAGCACTCTTTCTTAATAGAACGTAAACGGCGCCGCTGCCACCGTGGAATCGTTGTGCACTATGCACGCATTGCACTTCACGGATCTGTTGTAACCAACTGCTGACGAAACTTTTCATTAATGCTGGTGGATTAGAGCGCTCGCCACGACCATGTACGATCACGACGGTACGGATATCCATCTCAATACATTGCTTGAGGAATTTGACTACTTCGTCACGTGCTTCTTTCAGTGTCTTACGGTGCAGATCAAGTCGAGCTTGAATTGGGTATTTACCAAGGCGTAGTTTGCGGTATACACCATCTTGTACACCATCCCGTTTGAACTCGATAAAGTCATCGGGTTTGAGCATTTCTGCATGGTCAATCGACAGGTACTCTGGGTCGTCTTCAGTAAGCCAAATTGCGGCTTCGCGTTTCGCCATCTGAGCGTCCGTCACTTGGTGCACTTTTTTGTGCTCTGCAGTATCGTGGTCGATAGGCTTTACGTCGCCCATCATCTGTTGAAACAGATCAAAATCGTCGTCTTGAGACATAACGGCAATCTCATAAAGAACAGGGTAGGAATAGTAAGATTATATCAATGAGTAGTGCATTGAGATCAAATAAAAAACCGGAGCAGGCAAGTAACCAACTCCGGTGCAAAGCGTTTCTAGAGCTAAGCGAGATCTAGTGAGGAGATTTGTCGTTCATAATCTTGTAAATGAAGAAACCGCCGTAAAACAACATCAGACCAATTGCCCCAAAGATTACTATCATTGACGATAGTCCCACCGCATTACCAAATAGGAGATCAAGCCAAAAGTCCATACGTTTCCTCCAAGATATTTCCGACATTGATAACGTTAATGGGTGGTGTTTTTTTGCACACTGATCTGGATCAATTATGTTGCCAAGGTTAATAAACTGTGTTTTATTGTGGGTTCTTAGTCACATTTCACGTGCTAGTGTTCAGTAAATCGTCAAACGAATTAAGACATTACGTTTTTTTGTAAAAAGCGCTTGCGTCTAACTAAAGAATCCGTAATATACGCATCCGTTGACGGGGATAAGTCCTCAGTTAAACATCTCGGTGAATAGCGCAGCTTGGTAGCGCATCTGGTTTGGGACCAGAGGGTCGGGGGTTCGAATCCCTCTTCACCGACCACTTTCAGAAAGCCTGCTCAATGAGCAGGCTTTCGTCGTTTCAGCGGTCGCAAATTTGGCTTTGATAGTAGTGAACCAAATGGGGTTCGCCTGAAGTTAGAATATGGCTCTTTACCGACCGTATTAGAGAAAGCCGTAGCAGAAATGCTACGGCTTTTTTGCGTTTTACGGCTTTTTGAATCGAGAACGCTTCGCTTCGGGAACAGACTCTGCTCTTCGAGATGCGAGAGAAGGAACGCTTTGAGGCAAATCAGCTTTCATCAGCTGGTAAATGAAAACGTAAGAGATCCCCAACTCGCTCGTCCCTCGCTCTTGAGGATGACGAATAAAAAGCACTGAATTCAAAGGCGTCATTCCCGAAAGCGACGAAGGAGCGCAGTCGGGAATCTCTCTATTGTTCTGAGTGATATGATAAAACTGCGCTTCTCGCTAGTTCACATCACAACTAATGTCTTTAATCGGAGTTTCGGACGTCGTGAAACAAACGTAAGCCGTTTTTGGATGGTTTGGACCGATTTTAATGTACCCAGCTTTTAGCTCATCTTCATCAAAAGTAGCGGAATGAGACTGACCAGTTTTGCCATCAAAGTAAGTAGCTTCAAAGCTCTGGTTCATCATATGAGCGACGCGGTTACGAGTATGGGCGGTTGAAAAAGTGATGTTTGCACAACGCATCATAGGCTTTTGGTTAATGAGAAACTGTCCACTTTCTTTATCCAAAACACCGCCTTTTGTATCCGGCGTAATATCAATAGGTTGGAAGTCTTCAATCGTACAAGACGATTTTGCATGGGCAAGCGATGGCAATAGTAGCGCGCTAGCAAGGCATAATAATGAGGCTTTGAACGTCATAAAGGCTCTTATCAAATTTGAAGTTGTTTAAGGATTGACTCGATAGTATCCAATAGGTGACCGCATTTGTCAGCGTGACGTAAGCGTCATTTGCCTACAAATACAACACGATAAGTAGATGTAAGCATACCAGCAAATGGAGCTATCTTCTTTATCCAATATCGCAGTCTGCTTTGTGAGTTTTTGCTAGTGGTTTGACAGTGAAACCGCGTTTTTCTAATAGTTCGATTACATTGTCTTTACCTACTAGATGTAAGCTGCCTACCACCACGGTGTATTTACCGGATTTTTTCGGTAGTACACTACCTGTATCGAGTTTCTGAGCCCAGTCGCGATTACGGGAATAGAGAAAGGCTTCATTGAACTCATCACTGGATTGTTCACTCGCTGATGCTGCTTCAAGCGAGCTACCATCGCCGCTCTTCCAACTGTCGATTAAGCATTGTACCAGTTTGTCGCCACCGTCATATTCTTCAATAGAAGAGAGCAAAAAATCTTTACCGCCATCTTTTTGTCCCGCAATTAAGTCCAATTGGAATTGCACATTCTCCAAAGCAAGTACTGGTACTTTTTGTTGGTCAGCTAAGTTAATGAGGTGCATGTCGACACCTTGATCAGACGCGTAACCAAGTTTGTTTACCAACATTAACTGGATTGTCAAAGCCGCAGACCATGGCGGTGCATTGAGCAACTGTGCTTCTTGTAGACCTAGGTCATTGGCTATTTCAGCAAGATGTTTGCGCTGTGTTTTATCTAAAACATCTCTAGCGTGAAGCGAGGTTTCCGGGTAAGTCACCCCTTCTGTATTTCGAATGTCTGCTTCGATGATTAAACCATCACTGTTTGTCAGGAACCGAGTCACAGCTTCTGGTAATGGATACATGCTTTTATCGCCGACATGTACAGACCCGATAATCATGTATTCCGTCTCGCCCTTCTTTGCCAGCCAGTGTTGTGGTTCGGCTTGAACAGAATAAGAAGTAAAAAAGACGATCAGAGATGACATCACGGACAAGAGTCGAAACATATTTTGCTCCTCGAATTCAATAAGCACTTTATCTATAACATGGTTCGGCAAAATCGTCATTTTTTAAAAAATTGACGAGTTTTAACGGCTAGGAAATGAGAGGTAATTCACGAAAGTGTTTCAATTGAGTTTGTTGTTAATGGTTCACTTAATAACCAATAGTGATCAGAATCCTACAAAATCAGTCGAAACCCATCGATATTCGTGATTGAGATCGCAACAAACTCGTCAAAAAAAGTTAGCCGCTTTTAACGTCAAGTTTAACTTGTTGAAATTATTATGTTTATATTTTTGAATGCTTGGCTTAATTTGAGCCAGATCACTTCTTAGTTTTATTAATTTTACGCTTAGAAATAACTGCTTGTATGTTGAATGCAACTGTTAAGCGCCTCGCATTTAGGTGCTCACCATTTTTAATAAATGTCGTTTTGAACCACTGACTTTTTGGGGAAAGTAAGATGTTGAAACATAGTCTGATTGCTGCTTCTGTTATCGCTACATTGGCAGGCTGCTCTTCACTACAGAGCTCTGAGCAACAAGTTGTAAACTCACTGGCTGATAACCTTGATATCCAATATGAAGTGTTAACTAATCATGGTGCTAACGAAGGTCTTGCGTGCCAAGATATGGGCGCAGAATGGGCTTCCTGTAACAAGGTAAACATGACGCTTGTTAACCAAGGTGAAGCTGTTGACTCAAAAGATTGGGCTATTTACTTCCACAGCATTCGTCTGATTCTGGATGTTGACAACGAGCAGTTCAAAATCTCTCGTGTAACGGGTGACCTACATAAGCTAGAACCAACAGATAAGTTTGACGGCTTCGCTGCCGGTGAAGAGGTTGTTCTTCCATTGGTTGGTGAATACTGGCAACTATTTGAAACTGACTTCATGCCAGGTGCATTCGTTTCTGCTCCAAACGCAGAACCTAAGATGATTGCTTCTCTAAATACTGAAGATGTTGCGTCTTTTGTGACGGGTCTTGAAGGTAATAACCTAAAACGTACACCAGACGACAACAATGTATTTGCAAACGCTGTGTCTCGTTTTGAGAAAAACGAAGACCTAGCAACACAAGACGTATCAACCACGTTACTACCAACACCAATGCACGTTGAAGCGGGTAAAGGCAAAGTAGATATCGCGGATGGTATTGCGCTGCCTAAAGACGCATTCGATGCGACTCAGTTCGCAGCGATTCAAGATCGTGCAGAAGTGGTAGGTGTGGACGTTCGTGGTGATCTTCCTGTAAGCATCACTGTTGTTCCTGCAGACTTCACCGGTGAATTAGCAAAATCTGGTGCTTACGAAATGAGCATCAAAGGCGACGGTATTGTGATTAAAGCGTTCGACCAAGCAGGCGCTTTCTACGCAGTACAATCTATCTTTGGCCTGGTAGATAGCCAAAATGCTGATTCTCTACCACAACTGTCTATTAAAGATGCGCCTCGTTTTGATTACCGTGGTGTGATGGTGGATGTGGCTCGTAACTTCCACTCTAAGGACGCAATCCTTGCAACGCTAGACCAAATGGCAGCGTACAAGATGAACAAACTTCACCTTCACCTAACCGATGATGAAGGCTGGCGTTTAGAAATCCCGGGTCTGCCTGAGCTGACAGAAGTGGGTGCTAACCGTTGTTTCGATACACAAGAGAAAAGCTGTTTACTGCCTCAGCTTGGCTCTGGTCCAACGACAGACAACTTTGGCTCTGGCTACTTCAGCAAAGCAGACTACGTGGAAATCTTGAAATACGCGAAAGCACGTAACATTGAAGTGATTCCAGAAATCGATATGCCAGCTCACGCTCGTGCAGCAGTAGTATCAATGGAAGCTCGTTACGACCGCCTAATGGAAGAAGGTAAAGAAGCTGAAGCGAACGAATACCGTCTGATGGATCCTCAAGATACATCAAACGTAACGACGGTTCAGTTTTACAATAAGCAAAGCTTCATCAACCCATGTATGGAATCTTCAACTCGCTTTGTTGATAAGGTGATTTCAGAAGTGGCAGCAATGCACCAAGAAGCTGGCGCTCCACTAACAACTTGGCACTTCGGTGGTGACGAAGCGAAGAACATCAAGCTAGGTGCTGGTTTCCAAGACGTTAACGCAGAAGATAAAGTAAGCTGGAAAGGCACGATTGACTTGTCTAAACAAGACAAGCCGTTTGCACAGTCTCCACAATGTCAGACGCTAATCACAGATGGCACAGTCAGTGACTTTGCTCACCTACCAAGCCACTTCGCGGAAGAAGTGTCGAAGATTGTTGCTGAGAAAGGCATTCCAAACTTCCAAGCTTGGCAAGATGGTTTGAAATACAGTGACGGCGAAAAAGCGTTCGCTACAGAAAATACTCGCGTAAACTTCTGGGACGTTCTTTACTGGGGCGGTACTTCGTCAGTGTACGAGTGGTCTAAGAAAGGTTACGACGTGATTGTTTCTAACCCAGATTACGTGTACATGGATATGCCATACGAAGTTGACCCGAAAGAGCGTGGTTACTACTGGGCAACACGTGCAACGGATACTCGTAAGATGTTTGGCTTTGCACCAGAGAACATGCCTCAAAACGCAGAAACTTCTGTAGATCGCGATGGCAATGGCTTTACGGGTAAAGGTGAAATCGAAGCGAAACCTTTCTACGGTCTATCTGCACAACTTTGGTCTGAGACAGTACGTAACGACGAGCAATACGAGTACATGGTATTCCCTCGCGTCCTCGCTGCTGCTGAGCGTGCATGGCACCGTGCTGACTGGGAAAACGACTACAAAGTTGGTGTTGAGTACTCGCAAAACTCTAATCTAGTTGATAAAGCATCGCTAAACCAAGACTACAACCGCTTTGCGAACGTACTTGGTCAACGTGAACTGGCTAAGCTAGAAAAATCAGGTATCGACTACCGCCTACCAGTACCAGGTGCAAAAGTAGAAGATGGTAAGCTAGCAATGAACGTTCAGTTCCCTGGCGTAACGCTTCAATACTCTCTGGATGGTGAGAACTGGTTGACTTATGCAGACAACGCTCGTCCAAATGTAACTGGTGAAGTCTTCATCCGCTCGGTATCTGCGACAGGTGAGAAGGTAAGCCGTATCACTAGCGTGAAATAATAGCGCTCAGTATTCACTAAAATCATAGTTCCTTACTCAAAGCCCTCAACTTATGTTGGGGGCTTTGTTTATTTTTCTTCGGAAAATAAGCGTGATCAATGTCTAATTATTTTTTATTGATAATTAAGTTTCTAATTTAGGGTGTCTGTCATAGTGTGATCTGGATGTGTATTTAACTGTCAAATAAAAGGGGAGATATGCCTTACTTCACACTTTATTTTTTTGACGAATTTTTAGTTTTTATATCAAACTACTGTATTTAATAAACTTTTTTTATTTTCGAAAATCACGATTTGAATTTGATCACTGTTTTAAACGATTTATTTTTCAATGCGAATTAAATTGCGCAGTATTGCCGTCGCCAGGGAGGCACATCCCAAAGTATGTGATGAGAGGCAAGTGATAGCCAAAAAACTCGTCGCATAACGTGAACAAATAAAGGCAGTAATTATGAAAAACGTTTTAGCACTAAGTGCACTTTCTCTTGTTTTCGCTTCAAGCGCTTTCGCGGGTTCATCTTATGTAACTGGTAACATCCAATTCCACGATGACGGTCGAATTCACGGTTCAGACATGACATCTACGCTAGAAGCGGGTCATACGTTTGATAACCAATTCGGCGGTCTTACGGTTTACACTGAGTTTGATGGTATTCAGCTAGGCAAACTGGAAACTGAAAATGGCGGCGCAGGCAACACAACGCCAGCCATAACTGTAGGTGGTGAGCAATCTTTCAACATCACTGATCATCTATGGGTTGCTGCGGGCTACCAACACCTATTCTCTGCGGGTGAGAGCATCCAGTACCGTCCACTTGTAAAGATCGGCTACAACTTTGATAACGGCATCTCATTGAGCAACCGTACTCGCGCGCACATCGATGCAACGTCTGCAGACGCGAAAACAGACTACCGTATGGATAACCGCATTGGTTACGTAATGAACGAAGATGTGACTTTGAGCTACAACAACGTTTACATGATTGAAGCAGAAACGATGGACCACGAGCTACGTGCAACATGGACTCGTAAGGGCGTTCAGCCTTACTTCGAGTTCCGTAGCCAAGCACACGGTGCGGAAAATGCGGCGGGTGATAGCCTAGTGAACAACGCATTCGTATTTGGTGCGTCTTACGGCTTCTAATTAAAGAGTTTTGTCTTAACTGTCCATTAAGAAAAAGCCCAGCGGTATGTCTCGCTGGGCTTTGTTTTTACTGGTCGTTGCCTTTGTGGAAGCGGTATTCGTAAACCTGACCTTTGTCGTTGTAGGCGTAGACGGCGTAACTGTCTTTTTTATCGCCATACTCCATACCCGGTGATCCCATAGGCATGCCGGGTACCGCAAGGCCTTTTGCGTTGCGAGGTGGGTTTTCTAAAAAGGCTTTAATGTCGTCAGCAGGAATATGACCTTCAAATACGTAGCCATTAATTTCTGCGGTGTGGCACGAGTAAAGCTGTTCATTCTTGATGCCCAAGTCGCGTTTAACCGCGTTCATGTCATCGTGCAGCTTTTCTTCGACGGAAAAGCCGTTCTCTTCCATGTGTTTCGTCCATTCTCCACAGCAGCCACAGTATGGCGATTTGTGGTTGATGACATCAGCGGCTAATACGTTCGCCGATGTGACAGCAAGCATTGTAAAGGTCAATAGTTTCAACTTCATAATATCCTCTATAAGAAGTGTCGCTTACTTAATGGTAAACAGTCGTAGTCGATTTGCATTACTCACGACTGTGATTGAAGACAGTGCCATTGCTGCGCCAGCAACAACAGGACTGAGTAGGAATCCGAATGCTGGGTAGAGCACGCCAGCGGCGATTGGAATACCCAACGAGTTATAAACAAAGGCACCAAACAGGTTTTGTTTCATGTTCTTCAATGTTGCACGAGATAGTTCGATGGCATGAACAATGGCCATTGGTGATGTATTAAGAATCGTCATTTGTGAACTTTCGATCGCCACATCACTGCCGCTGCCCATTGCAACGCCGAGATCGGCGAGGGCGAGAGCGGGTGCGTCATTAATACCATCACCAATCATGGCGACGGTTTGTCCTTGTGATTGTAGTTGTTTTATATGTTGCGCTTTCTCATCTGGCATCACCTGAGCAATGACTTCATCAATGCCTAATTCGTTGCCGATGGCTGTCGCTACGTGTTGATTATCACCAGTGAGCATCACTGTGTTGATACCCTGTAATTTTAGTGCAGTGACTGCTTGTTTGGCATCAGATTTAATTGGATCAGCGATGGCAATTAAACCAATCAGTTCGTTGTTGAGGGAAATGGCAACCGGTGTCCATGCGTTGTTGGCGCAATCTTGAATGGCTTGCTCCATCGCGGAAGTATCTACCTGCTCTGTTTGCATAAACTGCAATGAACCAATCAGCAGTGGTTGTGCTTGGTAAGTTGCAAGAATGCCGCGACCGCGAATGTTTTCAAAAGCGTCCAACTCGATATCTTCAGCCGCATTTTCCTTAGCGTAATCACACACGGCTTTTGCTAATGGGTGCTCAGATTGACGCTCTGCTGCGTATGCTAATGCTAACAAGTGTTCTTGGCTGGTGGCGTGAGTAAATACTTGCTGCACACTGGGTTTGCCCTGAGTTAACGTACCGGTTTTGTCGAATACGACGGTGTCGACTTTGCTCGCCAATTGCAGTGCGTCTGCGTCTTTGATCAAGATACCCAGTTCTGCGGCTTTGCCCACGCCTACGGTGACCGACAATGGTGTTGCTAAGCCCAGCGCACAAGGACAGGCAATAATCAGTACAGTCGTCGTTACCACAAGCATGTAGCTGGCTTTAGGTTCTGGACCTACTGCGAACCAAACCAAAGCAGCAAGGATTGCGATACCGACAACCACAGGGACGAATACAGAAGAAATCTGATCCGCTAATTTGGCAATTGCTGGCTTACTGCTTTGTGCGGTGCGTACCATACGGATAATACGCGCTAGCATGGTATTTGCACCGATGCCGGTGGCTTCAATAATCAGAGCGCCATCGGTATTTAGTGTGCCCGCAGACACTTGAGCCTCTTGCGCTTTTAACACGGGTACGGGTTCACCAGTTAGCATAGATTCATCAATGTATGATTCCCCCTGAATCACGATACCATCAACGGGCACTTTCTCACCCGGTTTGATGCGTAGCTTCATGCCCAACGTGATTTGCTCAACCGCAATTTGCTGATCGCCATTTTCAGTAATGACGGTGGCTTGCTGAGGTTGTAGGTTAATCAGAGCTTGCAATGAGCGTGTTGTATTTGCCTTTGCTTTTGCTTCTATATAGTGACCAAGAGAAATCAGACCGACGATCATCGCACTTGCTTCAAAGTAAACATGGCGAGAGGCGAGTGGGAACCAATCAGGAAAAATCACCACAAGCATTGAATAAAACCACGCGGCGCCAGTACCTAGGGCAACTAAAGTGTCCATGGTGGCACGTTTGTGAGTGGCTGCTAACCATGCGTTAGTAAAGAAGTGCTTACCTGCTGTCGCCAGCAATAATAGACAGAGAATACCTATCGCACCCCAAACCATTTGATCACTGGCATCTCGGATAACCATGTTGCCACCAAACACACCCCAGAGCATCAATGGTGCACCAACGACTAAGCCTGCGATAGCATCAAGTTTAAAGCGCTTTTGTTGAGCAAGTTGCTGTGCTGCTTGTTTTTCTTGTTGCGTTGCTGCGTCTTGAAGGATTTCTGCTTGATAGCCCGCTTGTTTTACTGACTCGATGATGGCTTGATGAAGCATTTCACTATCTTGGTTTGCAAATACTAACGCGCTCTGCTCTGCAAGATTGACCTGTGCTTTCTCTATGCCTTCGACATTAGTGAGTGCTTTCTCTACCGAAGATACACAGCTGGCACATGTCATGCCTTGAATCAGCATCTGTAGCTGAACATTGGCAGATTCGGGTTGGTTACGATCGAGATGCGCTTCTTTTATTGCGGGCGTTATTTGCTCTGTGACTTCTTCTTTAGCCTCGATAGTCTCGATGCTAGCGGTATAGCCCAATGTCGCAACGAGATCGATCACTTGCTGCTCAGAGAGTAGGGTTGTGATGTCAAGTTGTGTTGTAGAGGCTTGGAATGTAATGACGTCTTGATTTGATTCTAATAAAGAAGAGAGCTTTTTCACGCAGCCACCACAGCTCAAACCCGTTAAATGGAATTGATATTGGTGACCGGCGTGGTAGCCCAGCGATTCGATGGATTCAATAATAGAAGAGAGTGAAGATTCGGTTTTCACCTCTACCATCGTCGGGGACAAATTAATGATCTCAACACTGTGATTGGCATGTAAAGCTTTCTCAACTTTTCTCGCACAGCCCATGCAGTTGAGTCCCGACATAGGTACAACAAACTGATACATAATTTGTCCTCAATAATAGTAATGTGTAGAGCATAAACCTTCCTGCAAGGGGAAGGTCAAGCTTTTCGACGCGAAACAAATTTGTCAAAATCCCCTTTATTGAGCCGCCCTTACGCCCCTATTGTTGCGAGTTATCTCAAAGTTTTTTCTCTCTGAATATAAAGTTCCGTTAAAACGCCTAAAACCTGAGTGAAGTCGCTCACGATTTTTGAGCTTTTTATATAAAAACGAAGTTGATTAGAACGGTTTTGACGTTTTTATATTTTTATTTATCACTATAAATAGCTGTTATTTAAAGATTTATATTCTTTTTGATCTTCTCATTTTGAACTTGCTCAGATTGCCGCTGGGAAAGTTTTTTACTGCGAAAAAAGTTTGTCATATTTGCCCCGTCCACACATTGTTTCAAGTTCCTGCAATGTCCTAGTTAGCGAATTTGAAAATGGAAAAAACTAAAAATATAGGGGTTTAAAATGTCTTACCTAAAGAAAAGCCTACTTGCTACTGCAATCACAGGCATGATGTTCAGTGGTTCAGCTTTTGCTGATGGTGCAAACAGTGATGCAGCGAAAGAGTACCTAACTAAAGACTCTTTCTCTTACGAAGTTTACGGCATTATCGCGATGCAGGCCGCGTACCGCGATTACGATTCTGGTAGCAAAGCAACTGACGACGATTTGGGCGGCATGCAGCTAAACAACGAATCACGTATCGGCTTCCGTGGTAAAAAGCAATTCGCTAACTTTGAACCAACGTTCATTTGGCAAATTGAAGGTGGTTACGTAGACCCAAGTTTCGGTGGTGAAGGTGCAGGTCTTGGTGAGCGTGATACATTCGTCGGTTTTGAAAGCGCTTCTTGGGGTCAAGTTCGTCTAGGTCGTGTTCTTACTCCAATGTACGAGTTGGTTGACTGGCCAGCATCTAACCCAGGTCTAGGCGATGTTTACGACTGGGGTGGTGCGATCGGTGGTGCTAAGTACCAAGACCGTCAATCAAACACAATCCGTTGGGACTCTCCAATGTTTGCTGACAAATTCTCTCTAGATATCGCAGCGGGTGCAGGTGACAAAGCTGGTCTAGGTGAAGGTGACGATTACTGGGGCGGCATCGCGGCTCACTACAAGTTAGGTCCACTACAATTGGATGCTGCGTACGAAGGTAACCGCAACATCGAAGGTGAAGGTCAAACTTGGGAAAACAACACGTACCTAGTAGGTGTTCAAGGTTGGTTTGAAAACGGCATCTCTTTCTTCGCTCAATACAAATACATGGAAGCTGACGCAAGCAACGGTGTAAACGAGAAGCAAGATGCAATGTCTGCAGGTCTTATGTACACAACAGGTGACTGGCAGTACAAACTGGGTTACGCAGCAAACTTTGACCTAGAACGTGACGGTAAGACAATCGACAACACAGCAGATGATGTACTATCTGCACAGATCATGTACTTCGTAGACCCATCCGCAGTACTTTACGCTCGTGCACGTACTCTAGACTTCGGTGACGGTGCGTCTCAACTAGACAAGCCAACAGAAGCACGTTGGAAGTCAGCTGACTACGACGAGTTCTCTGTAGGTGTTGAATACTACTTCTAATAAAGAAGCAGCTAAAAGGGCGGAAACGCCCTTTTTGTCTTGATACTTATTCACATAAGCCATTGGAATGACCGGCCTGTTAGTTTCAGTGGCTTATCTAAATTGGTATAAGACGAGAAAACCATGATGAAAAAAACAACCACACTATTAGGACTTTGCGCAATCCTTTCTGCGCCTGCATTTGCTGCTCAACTGACTCTGCAAGCGGAATTGGTTCCTCGCGTTCTCAACAGTGAGTTCGTCTACCCTGAGTGGATCTCTGACAACAACAGCATCAAAGTTGAAGATGGTGCAAACCAACTTGCTGTAAATGTTGGTCAAATTGTGTTTGAAGATGGCAAGCGTCGTAAGTTTGATTCACAGCCGCTTTTACTTGAATTTGATGCACCGAAAGGTGCTGAGCTTACGCTGACATACAACAAGTTCCGCACTATTGAAGAAGCCAAGGCTTTTGAAATGGACCCTAAACTGACGCTAAAAGATGCGAACGGTAAAGACGTTAAGTTCTCAATGGTTCAACTTCGCAAAGGTGGTTTACAAGGTTTCCGTGACTACGAACGTGAAGTCGCTGACTACAACCAAGCAATGAACAAGCAAACGACGAAAGCGAGCATTGCAGCTTCTCCAGCGGTAACAAAAACACTGAAAGAGTCGTTCAACGATCTAAGCCGTGAAGAGCAGCAAGAGTTCATGCAATGGGCAATGCGTAACCTAAAGTAATCTGGTTTTCTTCTTTTATATAGGCTTTCTATAGCGATAGTAGTTATCTAGCAACAATTGTACTTAAGAGATAAATCAAAGGGCAGCATCGTGTTCGGTGGCTGCCCGTTTTTATTTCTGGCGTTAAACCACAAGGAAGGATTGTAGTATTGACTTACGGTGGTAAAATGTCGCCACTTTTATCCTTGACATTACAACGAGAGCCTTCTCGTTGCTCATTATCCCTAAGGAACTCAAATGACGGTTAAAACTCGTTTTGCTCCTAGCCCAACTGGCTACCTACACGTTGGTGGTGCTCGTACTGCACTTTACTCTTGGCTATACGCTAAAAACCAAGGTGGTGAATTCGTTCTACGTATCGAAGATACTGACCTTGAGCGTAACTCTCAGGAAGCGGTTGATGCGATCCTAGAAGGCATGGAATGGCTAGGTCTTGAGTGGAACGAAGGCCCTTATTTCCAAACTCAACGTTTTGATCGTTACAACGAGATGGTTGATAAGCTTCTAGAAGAAGACAAAGCATACAAATGTTACGCGTCTAAAGAACTGCTAGACGAAGTTCGTGCAGAGCAAGAAGCAAACAAAGAAATGCCTCGCTACGATGCTAACCATCCAAAAATCAAAGCGGCAAACGAAGCGGCAAAAGATGGCGATCCATGTGTTATCCGTTTCCGTAACCCGAAAGAAGGCAGCGTAGTATTTGATGACCAAATTCGTGGTCGCATTGAAATCCGCAACGACCAAATGGATGATCTGATCATTCGTCGTACTGACGGCTCTCCAACGTACAACTTCTGTGTTGTGGTTGACGACTGGGATATGGGTATCACTCACGTTGTTCGTGGTGAAGACCACATCAACAACACGCCTCGTCAGATCAACATCTACGAAGCGCTAGGTGCGCCAGTACCAACATTTGCGCACTGTGCAATGATCCTAGGTGATGACGGCGCGAAACTGTCTAAGCGTCACGGTGCAGTATCTGTAATGCAGTACCGCGATATGGGTTACCTACCTGCTGCGCTAAACAACTACCTAGTGCGTCTTGGTTGGTCTCATGGTGATCAAGAAATCTTCACTCAAGAAGAGATGATCAACCTATTTAGCCTAAACGCAGTATCTAAGTCAGCGTCTGCATTCAACACTGACAAACTGCAATGGTTGAACAACCACTACATCAAAAACTCAGATCCAGCGTACGTTGCACAGCACCTACAATGGCACCTAGATCAACAAAAACTAGACGTAACTAATGGTCCAGCTATCACGGAAGTGATCAAGCTTGTTGGTGAGCGTTGCAACACGCTTGTTGAGCTAGCTGAGCAGATTCGTTACTTCTACGAAGATTTCTCTGAGTTTGAAGCGGGCGCAGCGAAGAAGCATCTACGCGGCGTAGCTAAAGAGCCTCTAGAGCTTGCTCTAGCGAAAGCTGAAGCACTGACTGAGTGGACGACAGCGAACATCAAAGATGGTGTTATCGCAGCTGTGTGCGAAGAGCTAGAAATCGGCATGGGCAAAATCGGTATGCCACTGCGTGTTGCAGTAACAGGTGGCGGTCAGTCTCCTTCTGTAGACGCAGTAATGGAACTGATTGGCAAAGAGCGTTGTGTTGCACGCATCAAAATGGCTCTTGAGTTCATCGCTGAGCGCGAAGCAAACGCATAATTACTTGAATAAATAATCAGAAAGCCGCGATATATTTCGCGGCTTTTTTGTGCCTGACGTTAAGAAAACATCTTAACTCAACATAAATGACGTCGAAATCTGTATGTTTTCCCAACAATAGTTCGAAAAGTTAATAAGTTTTACTTATCCAAATATATCCTCGACGAATGTTTTTTTGACCTTTCAATACAAAATATCTCTCTGACTTAGCACCAAAATCCATAAAGTTCCTTAAATATCGTCTCATTAATGAGAAGTTAATTTGCTTTACTTATTTTATCTTGAAATGTCACGCAAACGTTTGCGTCATTGCTATCACTCGTATTTGAGTGCTCTAGATCACATAAAGTCATGCTTTTCGATGACATTAAATTGACAGTTTTGGGATTTGTCTTGGGATTTCTTGGAGTTATAGTGCTCGCCATCAGTGAAGCAGCAATATGCATCACTGGTCAGGATCCATACCCAAGTAACTTTTATGCAAAATTGCGGAAGTTACTTCAGTATCAAAATCAAAGGATTTGAATAAAAGAATTGAAATACAACGTCAGTCAGGCGGCGCATTTCGTTACGAACAAGAGAACTTCTTTTAGAGGAATCAATAATGAAAAAACTAGCAGCGGTAATTTCAGCTTCTTTACTTATGGCTTCAGCAGCACACGCAGAAGTGTACGTGGGCGGTAAGATGGGTAAGTCTTGGATGGAAGACGCTTGTGTAGCTGGTCAAGCTTGTGACAAAGATGGCTCTACTCTAGGTGCTTTTGTTGGTTACGAAATGAATGACTACTTCTCAGTAGAAGCAGGCTTCGACAACCTTGGTGATTTTGACCAAACTTCTTTCGGCGGTCACGTAGAAGCAATCACTCTTGCTCCTAAATTCAGCCTACCAATCACTGAAGACATCGCTCTTTACGGTAAAGTTGGTGGCGCATACCTAATGATGAACGACGGTAAAGACGATTACTCTTACCTAGGTGCGGCTGGTCTTGAGTTCAACGTTAGCCAAAACGTAACAGCACGTGCGGAATACCAAACAATCACTGACATCAACAACGATTCAGTAAAAGCAATGGGTAACACAGCAACTCTAGGTGTGTCATTCAAGTTTGGCGGTCAAGACGAAGTGGTTGTTGAAGAAGAGCCAGTAGTTGAAGAAGTAGTAGTAGAAGAAGTTGTTGCACCAGTTGTTGTAACGAAAACTTTCGAAACTCAAACAATCGGTACAGGTAGCTTTGCGCTAAACAGCACAACGCTTAAACCTGCGAGCGCAGCAAAACTAGACGACCTAGTAGCGTTCCTAAACGAGTACCCACAAGCAAACGTTGATGTAATTGGCTACACAGATACTTCTGGTCCAGCGGCATACAACCTAAAAGTTTCTGAGAAGCGTGCTGAATCTGTAGCAAATGCTCTTGTAGAGAAAGGTATCGATGCTTCTCGCATTCACGCTCGTGGTGAAGGTGAAAACAACCCAATCGCTTCAAACGACACTCGTGAAGGTCGTGAGCAAAACCGTCGCGTAGAAATCGTTGTTCCTGAGTTTGAATACCAAGTTCAACAATAATCGCGAAATCTAACACTAACCGTTAGAAAGCTAGATACGAAAAGCCCCAAAGAGTTCGCTCTTTTGGGGTTTTTTTATATACCCAAGTGACTTTAAGATTCCGGATTCAGAGCGTTGTCATTGATTCCCTATTTACCGAAAGCAAGCAAGGAAAACAACGTAGCGTACCTGCTCATTCCAAGTTGTTTGACGCAGCCATTGGTTTAATAAAAAAGCGAGTCAATGACACACTCCCAAAGGGTACTCTTTGCAAATAGTAAGAACCTTGGCTTGTATACTTTGTTGTCGGTTCTTGATTTAGGTCCACTAGACCTTTAAATCGTCGCCGCGTCTACAAAACAAGTCATTCTCGCTGAACCCTGCATCTCGAGGTTACTTGGGTATATCTGTTTATCAGCGAAGAACACTCAATGAAAGGAAGGAATAAAGGTCACTTGAGGTCAATGCTGTTGAGACGCCCCATAAACGTCAGGATTTCCAGGTTATCTTTGTGTGCATCCAGCAACGCTTTCTTTGTTTGCATATAGGCGGCCAGTTTGCCGTACTTGTTAATAGAGCGCACGACCGTTTTATATTTGTACTCGCCAGCATCGTTAAACTCACGCCATTTCGCAATGTAGCAGGTGTCTCTATTATCAGGATCCTCTAGGGTAGGGTTAGGCTTATGGACAATCTTTGGTTCGACGCTATGCGGCAGTCTGGTCATTAAATAGGGGTCTTTCAGCAGACGACGCCAAAATTTACCCCACATCTCCCGTCCAAGCTCGTTACGCAGCTTGATAGCCTTTTTAAGCCCTTTCTTTTCTCCAATGCGAACGAAACCTACGGAGCGGTGTAAAACCGTGTCATCCGGTGTGTGGATATGAATCTTGAAGGCCGTTTTGCCCTTCGAGATGAAGCGGTGTCCAGTGTTTGTAATTAAATTGCTCTTAGACATAGTGCTAACTAATAGTTTTGTTAATAGCTAAAAGGGTAAGCAAAACTCATAGATAATTAAAGTAATAAAATACAAAACTGTAAATAGCATGAGTATTGAATCTTTTCTGATACATCTAAATCAAGACAGAATTCTTGAGTTAGGCACTCCCTCAAAGCCGGCAAAAAGTTTGTCTGCTAAGAGTAGTCGATAAAAGAGAAGTCTCATGGTGTATTTACTTTGTTGCAATTTGAGGAGTAATAAGAAGTGCCAATAATGCATCAACACACATATATGAAAAAATTTGTTAGCATGAGCTATTTAATGCCACGGGAGAAATATGATGAATGCTTTTTATCGATTGCGTTTCGCAAAACCATCCACGTTTAGTTTTGAATCTGGCTTACATTTTTCCCAACTGGAGATAATGCTAGATGACCTTGCAAATGCACCCAAGGAGGTGAGGGAAGTTGCGGTATTGGAAGTGAAAAAAATGCTGGAGCTTAAGTCGAGCTGGGATGTTAATGAGAGTAAAAAAGAGTATGAAATGCTGTATGAAGACTTAAAAGAATGGATGGCTCAGTTTTACCTTGAGTAAGGTTTGCTTATTGGGAGAATTCGGGGCATCAACCTCAATGCATGGACATTTTGTGGATACAAACAAAAACGCCTTAGCTAAAGTTATAGCTAAGGCGTTGATCTATGTGGCGCCCCCAGTAGGATTCGAACCTACGACCTGTCCCTTAGGAGGGGACTGCGCTATCCAGCTGTGCCATGGGGGCGTAATCAAATAAGATGCGTTGCCTATGATATTCAAAAGTAGGCATATGGCAATGCTTTATACGTGCATCTACAACATCTTGTTCATTACGTCGCCAATTTGCACGCTAGACGCAAGGTTTGGCTGGTCAATCGTGAGCTCCGCTTCGTGTTCGTAAACACGAGAAACCGTTAGGGTAATTTCACTCTGAGACACCTTGTTACGCGGCAAGCCATTTTGATCGATGAACGACGCCGTGTGCCAAAGTTGTAGCTGGTCGCCTTCTTTTACGCCGTGCATACGACCAAGATCCATGGTTACGGTATTGCCAAATACTGCAACGACTTCAGGAAGCGTGATCTTACAAGACAGCTCTGATTCTAGGTCTAGCATGATATTGCGGCTCACACGCAGCATCATCTCACCGTAAGTCGATGCCCAGAAACGTGCGCTACGAGTATCTACTTGACTGGTTTTTGCAAAAGGCCAGTGTGCCACTTCACGATAGTTTTTGTGGTAGACCTCGTGACCTGTCTTGCCATCAAAGACTTTCATCTCTAGTGCAAACTGACGGTTGATCACATCATCTTGGAGTAGTTTGGCATCAATGGTTGCCGTTAAGTCTGTAATCACACCACCGATGATGTACTGAGCGCCATTATCTTGAGCAATCATCTGGGTGCGTTCTGGTGACTTCGCTGAGATCGAATAGTCTGTGGTGCCGACAGAAACAAAGCTGCGCGATGTTTGATCTAACTGGCGGTTGACGACGTGACTAAAATCATTGCCCACGTTGTAGATCTGTCCCATCACCGCTTGCTGCGGAGAGGCAACATCAATATTGCCGACTAATACCGTCTTCTTGTATTGATTCACGTGGCAACCCGTTGCCGACGGATAGATGTCCACTCGGATCCTCATTTCCATCTTGCCGCCACGTTTACGTTCAGATTCTACCAAGATGTAACGTACTTCATGGTTCGTGAATTGGTACTCTTTACGGCTTTCTTCTAGCAGTGGCATCAAGTTACTGATGCTACCGATATCCGCACCCGAAAAGTTGACGGCTTTAAAGAGTGCGTCCTCTAACGCATGTAGCCTTGCCGCTTCATCTGAAGAAACGATCGTGGCAACGCCTGTCACTTCATACCAAGATGCCACCGCACGAAATGGTAGGATCAATATGAAAGTGATTGATATAAGGCTAAAAATTATTTTTTTCATTGTTTGTAACCGTTCGGGTATAAATATTGCTTTACCAATTTCAGTGAAGTTTGGTGAGCTTTCTTTCGTTCGACAAACAGAAGAAAAGCAAAGACTGTTCCAAGATTGCACTTTATAGAAATGAAGTCAGTAAAGAGCAGTAACACCTAAGATTATCTGGAGAATCAAACCATGAAAAGATGGCTTGTTGCCGCATCGATGATGACGCTTTTAACATCGTGCGCATACTCACCAATTTATAATGGTAAAGAACCGTACTCTGGCAGTCAGTTCATGTTAATGGACAGTCCACGCCATACGATGGATTTCTTTATTGAAAGCATGACTGAAGAGTTGATGGTTTCAAACGTTGCAGTGTCGTCACGTACGCCCGTTGCGATTACTTCTTTTGTCGACCTGCAAAACATGGATTCAACCAATTGGTTGGGTAACTCAGTATCGGAAGGGTTTATCCACCAGTTCCAACGTCGCGGTTTTAAAGTTGTCGACTTTAAAACGACAGGTTCAATCCAAGTAACCCAACAGGGAGATTTCGCTCTGAGCCGAGATTGGCAAGATCTGGCACAAGAGCAAGAGATCCAGTACGTATTGACGGGCACAATGCTACGTCAAGAAGGCGGTGTCCTCGTCAACGCACGCATTGTCGGTATGCAGAGCCGCATTGTTGTTGCTACGGCGCAAGGCTTCTTACCTGCGGACCGTATCGGTCGTGATCTGGATACGCTTAATAGCATCCGTACTCAAGATGGTGTGTTGATTCGTTCTGACCCAACCATCCGTCAGCCATACACAGTGATTCTCCGCCCGTAGGAAACAGACATGAAGAAGTTATTATTTATTATCGCGACCTTAGTGCTGGTGGGTTGTCAGCCTCTGCAGCAGATGCGTCAAGACGAAATTTTAGTGGCGGTGGGTTATGCAAGCGTTAGTGAGCAAACCGGTCGCACAATGGAAGAGAAGCGCGTTCGTGCAATGCGTGCATCTAAGATCGATGCGTACCGCGAACTTGCCGAGCAAGTATATGGCATGCGTGTAAGTGGTCGTGCGCAGTTGGAAGACCAACGTTTAGGCATTGAAAGCACAAGCGGTGCTGTAGACGGTGTGATTCGTGGTGCAGAAGTGGTACGTAGTTACTTAGTTGAAGACAGCTATGTGACAGAGTTGCGTTTGGATATCCGTAAGATGGATAAATTACGCGACTACGGTGAAGTGCAACAGGTGCCTGAGAAGCGTCAGCAGACCTTGTTCTAATTCAATCTTCACTAAACAGATGATCTTTTTGAGCGGCTGATTGGCAACAATTGGTCGCTTTTTTATACGTGATACTTTTTGGGAATGAGTGAAGCTAATAAACTTGCTGTATTAGACGGCAGTTTAAATAGACTGAAGGACAGAAGAAAAGTGCTAGGCTTTGATGTTGGTGCCTAGTGTGGAGATGGTGTGAGTTTTGCCGCCGGAGTTGTAAGTCATGCCGACCTTTCCGTGCGTGCGTTGAAGCATGTTGTTGAGTTTATTGAAACTCGATTGGGCACGATTGAGCGATTCACCATTCATTTGGTTTACTTGCTGACAATCGAGAACGATAGATTGGATTTGAGCGACAACCTGACTCAGGTTTTCATCTTCGGTAAGTTGATTGACGTGCGGGTGAGAGGCGATTCGCTGGTCGGTGGTTCTTAGTTGACCAATGAGTGTCATCTTTTCCTTGGCGAGTTTTTCGATCTCAGTAGACACACGAGCGCTGATCGCCTGTGTTTCTTGACGTAACACACCAGAAAGTGCTTTTGCATTTTCTAGTTGGAAGTTTACAAGATCGACTAATGCTGCCATGAATACTTACCTTGGGCCTAAGTCAGTTAGCTTTTGCCTTGCAATTCATTTTCAAACTTAATCATATTGTCAGCCAGTTTTTCTGGGTCAACTTTGTATGAACCGTTTGCAATTGCTTCTTTAATTGCCGCCACTTTCGCGCTGTCATAAGCCGGAGAAGCTGCCATATCCTTTTGGAGTTTGCTGACTGCTTTGCCTTGTTGGCTTAATGATACCGCGTCTTGTTGTGCTGGCGCTTTCTTTGATTCTGTTGTGCTGGTCGCACTAGAATCAGTACGTGCAGGAGCGCGACTTGTCGTCGTCATCATCTGACCTGAACGTATATTATCTATACCTGCCATATCTCAACCTTAAACTCGTATCGTAATACTGGTATCCAGACTATCGACCAAGCGCAAAATAACTTTAGAGATTTTTTGCATTTTTATTGATCGATTTGCCGTACACCAGCCTACCTTAGAAGGTGATGGTGATTTCCGCAATACCTGTCACAATTCCTTCTATTATACGTTGGGACTTATCATTTTTCACTCTTACTTGATCACCAGATGATCCATCTTGCAATGCCGTACCCTGTGTGGTGATGGTCATGCCGCCTTTTACGGCTCGAATCGTCACTTTTTCATTTCGGCAAACTACGCACACATCGTTACGTTCGACCACGTCACCCAAGCGAACATTGCGTTTTAACTTTGCGCCAACTACTTGCTCAAAGTTAGTAAAGCCATCTTTGCGAAAACGCTGAAGCTCGATCATTGATGTGGTGACATCTGAAGCGCTAATGATCTCGCCGCGACCCAATTGGCGGGTAGAAACGATCATTGGCACTGACGCTGAGATCCTAACTGGGACATAAACTTTCCAGTTGTCAGCCAGACACTCGACTAAGACGTTGATGTTGCTACGTGTGCTACTGGTTGATGATGCAGACGTTTCCAGTGGCTCTGGGCAATCCGTGGCTTTGATACGTGGATCAATATTTGCCGCATTGACTGTTAATTTCCCTCCCGCTGGCTGCTCTACCGTGCTAAGAATGTGCTGTTCAGCGGCGGTTCTGATTTGCTCAATTTGACTTTCCGTTGCTGAATGAACAAAAAAGCTAAACATACTGAGCAAAATGCCGATAAACTTAGCGTACTTTGTAAATAACGCTCTACATATTGTCATAGTAAATGGTGTCGAATTTATATTATGATACGCCATACTGTTTCTCTGGTATTATGCCTGCCAGTGGTAGAGTATCATTTAAAAACAAAAAGTTTGAGATGGAGATGAGCATATGACGGGGATTCTTGACTCGGTGAATCAGCGTACGCAACTCGTCGGCCAAAACCGATTGGAGCTACTTACTTTCCGATTGATGGGTCGACAGCGCTACGGCATTAACGTATTCAAAGTAAAAGAAGTACTTCAGTGCCCTAAGCTGACTTCGATGCCAAATCTACACCCGCTGGTTAAAGGTGTCGCTCATATCCGTGGCCATACCGTGTCAGTGATCGATTTAAGCTTGGCTATTGGTGGTCGTCCGACGACTGATATTGACAAGTGTTTTGTTGTGATCGCTGAGTTCAACCGAACAATCCAGGCGTTCTTGGTATCTTCTGTTGAGCGTATCATTAACATGCACTGGGAAGCGATTTTGCCGCCGCCAGATGGCGCAGGTAAAGCACACTACCTAACGGCAGTCACTAACATCGACAACGAGCTAGTTGAAATTCTGGACGTTGAGAAGATCTTGGCTGAGATTGCACCAGTAGATGAAACCATGGATTCAACCATCGGTGAAGAAATTGCAGTCGCAGAACAAGAAAAGCCAATCGTACGTCGTATTTTGATTGCGGATGACTCTACGGTTGCGCGTAAACAGGTTGAAAGAGCAATTACTTCTATCGGATTTGAAGTTGTCTCTGTGAAAGATGGTAAAGAAGCGTACAATAAGCTGATCGAAATGGCACAAGAGGGTAGTATCTACGATCAGATCTCCTTGGTGATTTCGGATATCGAGATGCCAGAGATGGACGGCTATACCTTAACAGCTGAAATTCGCAGAAATGCAGATTTGAAGAACCTTTATGTTATCCTTCACTCCTCATTGAGTGGCGTCTTCAACCAAGCCATGGTTGAGCGTGTAGGTGCGAACACCTTCATTGCGAAATTTAACCCAGACGAATTGGGTAACGCGGTTAAATCTGCTTTAACACAATAAAAGAGACATTAATGACTGCTATTACAATCAGTGATCAAGAGTATCGTGACTTTAGCCGTTTTCTAGAATCACAATGTGGCATCGTATTAGGTGACAGCAAACAGTACCTAGTGCGCAGTCGACTGAGCCCGCTTGTGACTAAGTTCAAGCTTGCTTCTTTGTCGGATCTGCTGCGTGATGTCGTGACAGGTCGCAATCGTGAGCTGCGTATTGCTGCTGTTGATGCAATGACGACTAACGAAACATTGTGGTTCCGAGATACTTATCCGTTCACGGTATTAGCTGATAAACTATTGCCGGAGATGGCGGCAAACAAACGACCAATCAAAATTTGGTCTGCAGCCAGCTCGTCAGGTCAAGAACCTTACTCAATGGCGATGACTGTTCTGGAAACACAACAGCGTAAACCAGGACTGCTTCCGAACGTATCGATTACGGCTACGGACATCTCATCGAGCATGTTGGATATGTGTCGTGCGGGTTTGTACGACAACCTAGCATTGGGACGTGGTCTTTCTCCTGAGCGTCGCCGCACCTTCTTTGAAGATGCGGGAGACGGTCGCATGAAAGTGAAAGACAACGTAAAACGCCTAGTGAACTTCCGTCCTCAGAACTTGATGGACAGTTATGCACTTATGGGCAAATTCGACATCATCTTCTGTCGCAATGTACTGATTTACTTCTCGCCAGAGATGAAGTCTAAAGTACTAAACCAAATGGCAAACAGCCTTAACCCCGGTGGTTACTTATTGCTTGGTGCGTCAGAATCGCTAACAGGTTTGACTGACCGATTTGAAATGGTGCGCTGCAACCCTGGCATTATTTACAAGTTAAAATAGCGGACTCTTTAACCCATTCCAAAGCCTGACCTTGTGTCAGGCTTTTCTTTTTTATTCGATTTTCTTTTTCCTTGTCTTTTTTCACGTCTCTTATTCTTACATCGCTTTTTCGCGCCCTTGTTCTAAAAGCTCACGCCATTTTTGCCTGCTCCCGACCATAGGGTGTATATTTTTTAAAGAGTCGAGCTGATTACTCGATTCGTATGACACTCCATCAATAACATTGGCTTGCTTATTGCAAACCATTACGTCGATAACTGAAGCGGCAAAATGGCATGTTCTATTTTTGGCACGCTAATTGCTTTTTAGTTATTAATTACGGTCAGTTCTTAATGTAGAGGCAAACATGGCTATATCTTTTGACAACGCACTAGGCATCCACCAGTACACGGTGGGCGTACGTGAGCGCAACGCGGAGGTGATTTCCACCAACATCGCGCAAGCAAACACGCCTGGTTATAAAGCAAGAGGTTTAGACTTTGCCAAGGAATTGCAGGCGGCAACATCTGGGGCAAGCATTGGTCTTAGCCGCACAGATGGTCGGCACATTCCTGCCACTACAACGTTGGTCGGGGACAAGCTATATCGTCTACCTACGCAACCAGATACGGGCGATGGCAACACGGTTGATTTGGATTTAGAGCGTAACTTGTTTATGCAAAACCAAATTAGACACCAAGCATCACTCGACTTTCTAGGCAGCAAATTCAAGAACTTAACCAAAGCAATCAAAGGGGAATAATTTAGATGAGCTTATTTAACGTTTTCAATGTGACAGGTTCCGCAATGAGCGCTGAGTCCGTTCGTCTGAATACTACCTCAAGCAACTTGGCGAATGCCGACAGTGTCAGCAGTTCTGCGAAAGACACTTATAAGGCTCGTCATGCTGTGTTTGGTGCTGAGTTAAGTAACGCCATGCGTGGCGGTGATACGGTGCCAGTGAAAGTGATGGGTATTGTAGAAAGCGATAAACCGCTTAGTGCGGAGTACAACCCTGACCATCCCCTTGCAAACGAGGAAGGCTACATCTACAAGCCTAACGTGAATGTAATGGAAGAAATGGCAAACATGATTTCAGCTTCTCGCGCATACCAAACTAATGTGCAAGTGGCTGATTCTAGTAAACAAATGCTGCTGCGTACGCTGCAGATGGGTCAATAAGGATAAGGGGGTAGCGTATGGCCGGAATTAACAACGTTGGTCAAAGCGGCTTGTCCTATATCGACCAGCTTAAAAGCCTACAAGAGAACAAGAAGACTGAAGAGAGTACAGGTAAGCAGGACCTGAAACAGGAAGACTTCCTATCTTTGCTCACTAAGCAATTGTCTCAACAGGACCCTTTTAAGCCGGTAAGTAATGACCAGATGATTGCGCAAATGGCGTCATTTGCGACCGTAGATGGTATTGGCAAGATGAACTCTCAGTTCGAGAGCTTAAACTCGTCAATGACATCAAACCAAGCGTTACAAGCTTCCTCTTTGGTTGGTCGTGACGTATTGGTCCCAGGTGCGGCGGGTGTGAAGCAAGACAATGCGGCAATGGCGGCAATGGTTAAGCTAGCACAACCGATCGACAACTTATTTGTCCGAGTAGAAAACGAAGCGGGCCAACTGGTGCGTACTTTTGAGGTAGGTGCGAAACCAGCCGGTGATACTCGTGTACTTTGGGACGGTAATGATGAAAACGGTAATCCGATGCCTGCTGGCAAATACAATGTGAAAGCGTCTGGCTTGGTAGAAGGGGAGTCTCAAGAGTTCCCAGTATCTACTTACGCGAACGTGAACAGTGTGTTGCTAGGCAAGGGTGACGGTAACGTATTACTCAATCTGGCAGGCTTTGAATCGCCAGTTCGACTTGCAGAAGTTTTGGAAGTTGGCAAAGCGTAATCAATAGCACGTCAGGTTAGGAGATTTTGGAATGTCATATGTATCTTTAAGCGGTTTGTCCTCCGCTCAACTGGATTTGAACACCACCAGTAACAACATTGCGAACGCCAACACGTACGGCTTTAAAGAGTCTCGTGCGGAATTCAGCGATGTGTACTCAAACTCTTTGTTCACTAACGCAAAAACCACTCCGGGTGGCGGTGCACAAGCGAACCAAGTGGCGCAACAGTTCCACGAAGGTTCAAGCATTTACACCAATAACCCAATGGATTTGCGTGTATCGGGTACGGGCTTCTTCGCGGTAGCGAAAGATCGTCTTATCCCACAACAAAATGAAATGACACGTAACGGTGCATTCCATTTGAACAAAGACAACTACATGGTAACAGCGAACGATGAGTTCCTACTTGGTTACCAAGTAAACCCAGAGTCTGGTGAGGTTTCATCTTACGAGCCACAACCAATCAATATTCCTGCAGAATTTGGTAAGCCAAAGCAAACAGCGAACATTGAAGTGGGTGTGAACTTACCTGCTAACGGTGATTTGAAAGATCCAACTCAGTTTGATTTTTCTGACCCGGATACATATAACCGCTCTACGTCTTCGACGATTTATGACTCTATGGGTCAGTCTTACAAGTTAACTACGTACTACTTGAAAGACCAAACTCAACCGAACACGTGGCAAACCTACTACACCGTGACAGATAAAGGTGGTGAGAAGCCATTGAACATCGCAAACGGTGATGCGGCAACGCCAACGGGTCATGTTGGTCACACAATGAAGTTCAACAACGACGGTACATTGGCGAGCCTAAACAATGGTCAGCCAATCACATCGGTAGCGTTGGGCGATCCTGCGACAAACACGACACCACTTGATCTGAACGGTGCGGACATTGCGCAAACACTTAACTTTGGTCTAGGTTCAGCAACACAGTTTGCCGCTCCATTTGAGCTAACTAAGTTCGATGAAGATGGTGCGACAACAGGCTTCCTAACCAAAGTCGACTTTGATGAGAACGGTAGCGTGTTGGGTACTTACTCAAACGGTGAAAACGTAACATTGGGTCGTGTAGCGCTGGTTCGTGTTCCTAACGAGCAAGGTTTGGATAAAAAAGGCGGTACTCAATGGGATTCAACACAGTTCTCTGGTGACAAGATCTGGGGTGAATCTAACAAGGGCTCTTTCGGTACTATTAACAACGGTATGCTAGAGCAATCAAACATTGATATGACTCAGGAGCTGGTGGATCTGATCTCTGCTCAGCGTAACTTCCAAGCGAACTCTCGTGCGCTAGAAGTACATAACCAGCTACAACAAAATATCCTGCAGATTCGCTAGAGCGCTAATTGATAGCTCACTAGGTAATCTGTTTAATCAAACGCTGCGTGCGCTTGCCGCTTCGTTTGATAACATCATGACATTCATCTGATGCTCAACCTGAAATTACCTCAATTCAGGTTGGGCATGCTTTGATCTCCAGCTTGCCGCTATTGCCGCTAAGCGGATCAAAACATTGCCTCTCTTTTGGTTGATTCTCATTGAATTGCCATCTTAAAGACTACATTTCATGTTCAAGTCTTTGATTAATAACATTATTTTAATGTTGGCATAACTATTGCTTTTACTCCTTCGTACAGAGAATTTTTGGAGTAATTTATGGATCGCGCACTGTTTCTCGCAATGAGCGGCGCCAAGCAAAATATGCAGGCCCTGCAATTGCGTGCCAACAACTTGGCAAACGTGAGTACAACGGGTTTCCGTGCTGACTTGGCACAAGCTCGTTCTATGCAAGCTTATGGTGAAGGTTTACCTTCACGTGTATTCAGCATGACGGAACGTCCAGGGCACAACTTTGCGCAAGGTAGTGTGATCACTACAGGTCGCGATCTTGATATTACAGTGGAAGGCAGCGGTTGGATTGCGGTTATGGACCAAACTGGTAAAGAAGGTTTGACGCGTAACGGTAACCTAAAAGTTGATCAAAATGGCTTACTGACAAACGCTAGTGGTCATGTGGTACTGGGCGAAAACGACGCGCCAATTACGTTACCCATTCCAGTCTCCAAAATCGAAATCGGTCGTGATGGCACCATCTCTGTACTGCCTCAAGGTGCGCCTGCCGAAGAATTAGAAGTGGTTGATCGTATTAAGCTTGTACGCACAGACGATCAAAGCTTATTTAAAGATACCAATGGCTTATTCCGCCATAAAACTCCAAACCAGCCTTACGAAGCAGACGGCACTATCCGCATCCAAACTGGTGCAATTGAAGGTAGTAACGTAAATGCCGTGGGTGAAATGACTGCTCTGATTGACCTTCAGCGTCAGTTTGAAATGCAAGTCAAGATGATGAGCACCGCTGAAGAGATGGATAAATCTTCAGATTCATTGCTTCGTATGAGTTAACAGAGTTAGAGGTTCACAATGCATCCAGCACTATGGGTAAGTAAAACGGGTTTAGATGCCCAGCAGACCAACATCGCAACGATTTCGAACAACTTGGCGAACGCCTCTACCGTGGGCTACAAAAAAAGCCGCGCGGTATTCGAAGATCTTTTCTACCAAAACATTAACCAGCCTGGCGGTCAATCGTCTCAAAACACTGAACTGCCAAGTGGTTTGATGCTGGGTGCCGGCTCTAAAGTGGTTGCGACACAAAAAGTGCACACGCACGGTAACGCGCAAACTACAACTAACGCTCTCGATATGATGGTAGAGGGTGATGGCTTTTTCCAAGTGACACTGCCAGACGGCAACATTGGTTACACTCGTAACGGTCAGTTCACGCTAAACGGCGAAGGTACGCTAGTGACCTCTGGCTCCGGTTACCCAGTTGAGCCAGAGATCGTGATTCCTGAAGATGCTATCTCGATTACTGTCGGTACTGACGGTGAAGTCTCTGTACGTATCCGTGGTGAGCAAAACAACGTTGTGGTTGGTCAGTTAACCATTACCGATTTCGTAAACCCTGGTGGTCTAGAGCCAATCGGTCAAAACCTTTACCTACCAACAGGCGCAAGCGGTGACCCACAAGAAGGTGTCCCAGGTCTTGATGGTTTGGGCGAAATTCGCCAATCCATGCTTGAAGCATCAAACGTGAACGTGACTGAAGAGTTGGTCAACATGATCGAAGCGCAGCGTGTGTATGAAATGAACTCAAAAGTGATCTCATCTGTCGATAAGATGATGAGCTTCGTTAACCAGCAGCTTTAATCGCTAGAATCGGGATTTAGGAGCCAATGATGAAACGTATTTGTCTACTTGCACTTATCGCTACGATGTCTGGCTGTACGATGCTAGAGCCTATCGAAACAGATGAAGTCAGCCAAGCAACAACAGTGGTTGATGCGGTTGAAGGCGATAAGTCGAAAGACGAGAGCAGCGGCATCATTGATACTCTGCGTGGCAGAAGCGATCCAGTAGCAGGCGATCCGGCATGGGCCCCGATTCATCCTAAGCAAAAGCCAGAGCATTACGCGGCGGCAACGGGCTCTTTGTTTAGCGCAGAACACATTACTGACCTGTACGATGACTCTAAACCTCGTGGCATTGGTGACATCATTACCGTGACGCTCGATGAGACGACTCGTGCGACTAAGAGTGCAAATGCGGATCTATCGAAAACCAACGACGCGAAGATGGAACCGCTGTCGGTGGGTGGTCAAGAGCTGCAAGTGGGCGGTAAGTACAACTTCTCTTACGATTTGAACAACACCAACACGTTTGCTGGCGATTCTTCGGCGAAACAGAGTAACAGCATCAGCGGTTACATTACGGTGGAAGTGATTGAGGTGCTGGCAAACGGCAACCTAGTGATCCGTGGCGAAAAGTGGATGACGCTAAACACGGGTGACGAGTACATTCGCCTGAGCGGCACAATTCGTCCTGATGACATCAACTTCGACAATACTATTGCGTCAAATCGCGTATCTAACGCAAGAATTCAATACTCTGGCACGGGTCTACCACAAGATATGCAAGAGCCTGGTTTCTTGGCACGATTCTTTAATGTAGCCCTATAAAACGCCGCATTGACGGCAATTTGACTGCAAGAGATTAAGTAAGCATGAAAAGAATCCTATTAGCACTGATGAGCGTTGCACTGTTCGCAACCACAGCCCAAGCTGCACGTATCAAAGACGTCGCGCAGGTGGCAGGTGTGCGTAGTAACCAACTCGTGGGTTATGGCTTGGTTTCAGGCTTACCAGGAACGGGTGAATCCAATCCGTTTACAGAACAAAGCTTCGCGGCAATGCTGCAAAACTTCGGCATTCAGATGCCGCCGGGCACAAAGCCAAAGATCAAAAACGTTGCCGCAGTAATGGTAACGGCTGAGCTACCTGCGTTTTCGAAACCGGGTCAGCAAGTTGACGTGACGGTTTCTTCAATCGGTAGCGCGAAAAGTTTACGTGGCGGTACCTTGTTACAAACTTTCCTAAAAGGTCTAGATGGACAAGTTTATGCCGTTGCTCAAGGTAATCTTGTTGTCAGTGGTTTCAGTGCAGAAGGTGCCGACGGCTCAAAAATCGTTGGTAACAACCCGACGGTCGGTCTTATCTCTAGCGGTGCAACAGTAGAGCGTGAAATCCCAAACCCATTTGGGCGTGGCGACTACATCACATTTAACCTACTGGATTCTGATTTCACGACTGCGCAGCGTATGGCTGATGCGGTAAACAACTTCCTTGGTCCTCAGATGGCTAGTGCTGTCGATGCCACGTCTGTGCGTGTTCGTGCTCCACGAGACATCAGCCAACGCGTTGCATTCCTATCGGCAATTGAGAACCTAGAGTTTGACCCGGCAGATGGCGCAGCAAAGATCATTGTTAACTCTCGCACTGGCACTATCGTGGTCGGTAAGCATGTCCGTCTTAAACCAGCGGCCGTAACGCATGGTGGTATGACAGTCGCAATCAAAGAAAACCTTAACGTTAGTCAGCCGAACAGCTTCTCTGGTGGTCAAACGGTTGTCGTGCCGGATTCTGATATCGAAGTGAGTGAAGAAAAAGGCAAGATGTTCAAGTTTGAACCGGGTTTGACACTGGATGATCTCGTTCGTGCGGTTAATGAAGTTGGTGCAGCACCTTCTGATTTAATGGCGATTCTGCAAGCATTAAAACAAGCTGGTGCCATTGAAGGCCAGTTGATCATCATCTAATCGATTAGGAGGCAAACCATGGTGAACAATCCTAACGATATCGGCTTTATTCACGACATCAGCTCCCTTGATACGCTGCGTCAGAAAGCCGTAAAAGAAGGCAAAGACGGCGAGCATGAAGCACTGCGTGCGGCCGCTCGTCAGTTTGAATCTATCTTTACGTCGATGATGCTGAAATCAATGCGTGAGGCGAATGAAGGCTTCGAATCGAACTTCATGAATAGTCAGAACGAAAAGTTCTACCGCCAAATGCTTGATGAACAAATGGCAAGTGAACTGAGTGCTTCAGGTTCAATGGGGCTAGCTGACATGATTGTTAAGCAGTTGACGGTAGGCCAGGGCGATGACAAGAGTGAAACAGCAATGCGCGATGCGGCAAACAATGCTGTGGAATATCGTCGTGTAGACCCTAAAAAAGCGCGCGAGATTGAGCAGCGCTTGATTGAATCGGGTCAGCTGTCTCGTCCTGGTTCAGAGCCGTCACGTTTTGATACACCAGAATCCTTCGTTAACTCGATGAAGCCTTACGCTGATCGCGCAGCAAAAGCACTGGGTGTCAAGCCGTCATTACTGCTTGCTCAAGCCGCGCTAGAAACAGGCTGGGGGCAAAAGGTGGTGAAGAATGCGCGTGGTAGCAGCAACAACTTATTCAACATCAAAGCGGACAGAAGCTGGCAGGGTGATAAGGTAACGACTCAAACCTTGGAATTCCATGACAATACGCCAGTGAAAGAGACTGCCGCATTCCGCTCTTACTCTAACTACCAAGACAGCTTTAATGATTATGTGCGTTTCTTGAATGAAAATCCGCGCTACGAAACCGCTCTTCAACAGAAAGGTGATTCGGAATCATTTATTCGTGGTATCCATAGTGCAGGTTACGCAACCGATCCAAATTACGCAGACAAAGTACTGCAGGTGAAGCAGAAAATCGAGAGCATGTAATTCATAACGATTTTGAATGCTTAAGACACTTCTTGATAAGGCTTGCTATGGTGCAAGCCTTTCTTTTTTCCTAGGTTTCTCTTTCTTTTCTAAACTGGCACATCTTTTGCTAAATGCTAACTAGGTGATCGGTCAATACCGATTTTATTTCGTTTTTGGGGGCATGTATGGCGTCAGATCTGTTGAATGTGGGTACACAAAGTGTGCTTACTGCTCAGCGACAGTTGAATACGACTGGTCATAACATTTCTAATGCTAATACAGAGGGTTACAGCCGTCAGTCTGTTATCCAAGGCACCAATGACCCACGCCAATTTGGCGGCTCTACCTACGGCATGGGCGTGCATGTGGAAAATGTTCGCCGCTCATGGGATGAATTTGCCGTTAAAGAGCTTAATCTGTCCACCACCAACTACGCCAATAAGCTAGATAACGAAAAGAACCTCGATTTGCTGTCTGGCATGTTGTCTTCTGTGGCATCGAAAAAGATCCCAGAGAACATGAACGAATGGTTTGATGCTGTGAAAACCATGGCGGACACTCCCAATGACATGGGGGCGCGTAAAGTAGTGTTGGAAAAAGCCAAACTGCTTAGCGATACCTTAAACGAATTCCACGAAACCGTACGTCAGCAATCCGATGTGACGAATAAGTCACTGGATATGGGCATTGAACGCGTGAACCAACTTGCCGTTGAGATCCGCGATGTTCATCGATTGATGATGCGAACCCCAGGTCCTCATAACGATTTGATGGACCAACATGAAAAGCTGATTAAAGAGCTGTCTGAATACACCAAAGTTACCGTGACCCCGCGAAAAAACGCTGAAGGTTTCAATGTGCATATTGGTAACGGACATACGCTTGTTTCAGGCACTGAAGCTAGCCAGCTGAAGATGATTGATGGCTTTCCTGACGTCCATGAACGTCGTCTTGCTATGGTTGAAGGTGGCGGCATTAAAGCGATCAAATCGGACGATATTGACGGCAAAATTGGGGCACTATTGAAAATGCGCGACGAGCACATCCCTCAAGTGATGGATGAACTTGGTCGCCTATCGGTTGCTTTTTCAAGTGAAGTGAACCACTTGCAATCACAAGGTTTGGACCACTACGGCAATGTCGGTGACCCTTTGTTTACCGATGTGAACTCAGAGCCGTTAGCGAAATCTCGTGTGGTAGCCGGACCTCAATCTACTGCTGATATGGCGGTATACATCAACGACATTAGTGCGCTGAAAGGCGGTGAGTATTCGCTTCGTTACGATGGCGACAGCTACAGTGTGACGAAGCCGAATGGTGAAACCGTTAAGCTGAACACCGATTCAGGGAATGCTTTCTATCTTGATGGTATGCGAGTGGAAGTGCGCAATGAACCTAAAGTCGGTGAGCACATTTTACTTCGCCCAACGCGCAGCAGTGCGGCACAAATAAAAGTTGAAACCAACGACCCAAAAGCCATTGCAGCGCAGAGCTATGAAGCGTCAACCACATTCGCTCAAGGCAACGCGAAGTTTGAAATCGTTGACGCAGGTGACCTACGAGAGTTTGAGGTAGTGGTTTCTCCTACCGGCGATCAATTTGCTGTTACGGACACCAAAGGCAATGTGCTTATGGCTCCGCAGCCATACCCACCAACTGGACCTGTGTCGGTAAGCTTACCAAGTAACCATCCGGGTTATAAAAACGGTGGCGCGACGGTATTTGAGCTCACGAGTGGTGCACTACCTAACGATAAGTTTACGGCTAACCTTGTGCCTTCTGAAGGTGATAACGGCAACTTACGTAAGATGCTGAATATTCAAACCGACAAGAAGATGAACGGCAATGAGTCGACTCTGGTTAGTCTTTACTACAACTTGAACACAGATGTGGGCTTGAAGACATCTACTGCAAGTCGTTTAGCCGATGTCGCTCAATTAGAAAGTGAAGCAGCGCAAGAGCGAGTGGCGTCGATCTCGGGGGTAAACCTCGATGAAGAAGCGGCAAACATGATGAAGTTCCAACAGGCGTATATGGCCTCTTCTCGTGTGATGCAGGCGGCAAATGACACCTTCAACACCATCTTGCAATTGCGATAACAGGAGGCCGTAGATGTTAACTCGAATTTCCAGCTTCCATAACTACCAGTCGGTGCAAAACGATTTGCGCCGTCAGGAAAACAAAGTTCACCACAATCAGGAGCAACTTGCTTCTGGTAAGCAGTTGACCAAGCCGAGCGATAACCCGTTGGCGACGCACTACATACAGAGTATTGGTCAACAAGAAGAACAGCTAAAGCAGTACCTTGATGCAATCGTTCTGGTTCGTAACCGACTAGAAAACCAAGAGGTCGTGATTGCCAATGCTGAGGAGTTCACCGATGAATCGAAGCGTATTTCGATGGAAATGATCAACGGTGCTTACTCTCCAGAAGACCGTGCCGCGAAAAAGCGCGAGCTTGAAGAGATTGCCAATAACTTCTTGGCGCTAGTGAACACTCAAGACGAATCAGGTAACTACGTTTTTGCCGGTACTAAGCCGAAAACTCAGCCGTTTTTTAGAGATAACGATGGCAGCGTTGTGTACACCGGCGATGATTACCAACGCAAGATGAAGATTGCGAGCAATATTGAGCTAGGCATCAACTACCCAGGTAACCACTTGTTTTCAGAGATCCCGAATCCGTTTGGTGATTTCGAACCACAATACGATTTACAAGAAGGCTCTGAGTTGTTGCTTGGTCAAGCAACGAGTGCGTCAGAAGATAACTCAAACTACAAAGTGACCTTTGTGGATATGAGTAACGGCAAGTTTGGTTATCAGTTAGAAAAAGACGGCAGCATCGTGCAGGTTGATGATTATTCACCTGTTGATGGCATCAAATACGAAGGCGTGAATATTCAGCTTAAAGGTCAAGTATCGGCTGGCGACAGCATTACGTTAGAGCCACGCCAAACCTTTAGTATTTTTGATGCGTTTAGAGAAACCATGCAATGGTCGGAGAGCTCGGTATCAGACGCTTCGGCGACCGCGAAGCTGCATCAAATGACAGAAGAATTCCAAGCGGCATTTGTTCATATGAACAAAGTAAGAACCGATTTGGGTGCTAAGTTGAGCACGCTCGATATTCAAGAGCAAAACCACGAAGATTTTAATTTGTCTCTGGCGAAAGCGAAGAGCAATTTTGAGGATTTGGATTATTCCAAGGCGGTCATCGAGTTCAGCGAGAACTCACGTGCACTGCAAGCCTCGCAACAGGCTTTTGGTAAAACCAAAGACCTAACGCTATTTAACTATATTTAGCGACACTTAATTCGATCTAGCGCTGCTGAAACCTAGCGAGATGCCCATAGCATCTGAATGGAAGAGTAACGCCTTTAATCCGTAATTTTAATGCCTTATGTGCAAAGCCTTAAGCGCGAGAAATCAACGGAAAATGCCGAGTAATGCGAGCCAAGCGGCACGATTTTACCGAAAGCGGCAATGAGGTTCGCGGCAAATCAAGCGGCAATAGATCAACAACTGGCTGATAACGTAACTCAGCAGAAGGAAAAGGCGAATACGCCCTTTCATTGCTGAACTAACTTGTTGTTTATTTGCTCGTTTTTAAAAGAGTGAGTTATTAAATTCAAGTTGGCACACAAATTGTATTGATGTTGTCAGAACAGACTTACGAGATTCTAAACCCTGCCATATAGGCAGATTTAGCAAGTAATTTTTACGGTCAGTGCTTATCCAAATGAGAGTAAAGCTGGCCGCTTCGCAAAAGCTTGCGAACTCAAAAGGAGAGCAAAATGGCTGTAACAGTTAGTACTAACGTCTCCGCGATGACCGCGCAGCGTTATTTAAACAAGGCGACCAACGAACTTAATACTTCGATGGAACGTCTTTCATCTGGTCACAAGATTAACAGTGCAAAAGACGACGCAGCAGGTCTACAGATCTCTAACCGTCTAACGGCTCAGTCTCGTGGTCTAGATGTGGCAATGCGTAACGCAAACGACGGTATCTCGATTGCCCAAACGGCAGAAGGTGCGATGAACGAAGCGACGTCAGTAATGCAACGTATGCGTGACTTGGCGATCCAATCTTCAAACGGTACTAACTCTCCGGCTGAGCGTCAGGCGATCAACGAAGAATCATCAGCGTTGACGGATGAACTAAACCGTATCGCAGAAACGACATCATTTGGTGGTCGTCGTCTATTGAACGGTTCGTTTGGTGAAGCAGCATTCCAAATTGGTTCAAGCTCTGGTGAAGCAATGATCATGGCTCTAACAAGCATCCGTGCGGATGACCAACGTATGGGCGGTGTGACTTTCTTCTCTGAGAATGGCAAAGACAAAGACTGGGGTGTTGATCCTGCTAAAGCTGATCTAAAAATCACACTACCAGGTATGGGTGAAGATGAAGATGGCAACCCAGATGATCTAGAAATCAGCATCAATGCGAAAGCAGGCGATGATATTGAAGAGTTGGCAACGTACATCAACGGTCAATCTGATATGATTAACGCATCGGTGAGTGAAGACGGCAAGCTGCAAGTATTTGTAGCGCACCCGAACGTTCAAGGTGAGATTTCAATCTCTGGTGGTCTAGCTTCTGATTTGGGTTTAAGTGACGAGCCAGTACGTACATCAGTACAAGACATCGATATGACAACCGTACAAGGTTCTCAAAACGCGATTTCAGTATTGGATTCAGCACTTAAGTATGTTGATTCACAACGTGCGGACCTAGGTGCGAAGCAAAACCGTCTAAGCCACAGCATCAACAACTTGGCAAACATCCAAGAAAACGTCGATGCGTCTAACAGCCGAATTAAAGATACGGACTTTGCGAAAGAAACAACGCAAATGACCAAAGCGCAAATTTTGCAACAAGCAGGTACTTCGATTCTTGCTCAAGCGAAACAATTGCCAAACTCTGCGATGTCACTATTGCAGTAGTTTACCTAGCCTGTACTCAATACATTCAGACGTGGATGGGAATGCAGGCTTTTGGCAAGCAACTTTATAATAGAATGTGCGGCTCTCTCATCTCTCACCTGCCAATCATTTTCAATGTAAGGTTGCACCCGGTGTGTCGGATATGTGTTCATTTCTCTTGATCTCCACATAGGCTCTGGCTACCAACCTAGCCCCGGTTCTCTCAAAGGAAAAGGGGCTTTTTCTTTTCTATCTTCCAGCAAACCTCCTTACTGATACCGCTCTAACTGACTGCTTTTATTCGCTTTTGGTTGTTTTATGTACAAAACATTCCGCTCGGCGTGAATCTAAGAAACTTGAGCGCTTTTTTCTACTTTTCTCCAATTTTTCTAGCCAAATCTCGCTAATTCACTTTTTTTTATTTTTTTCTAAAGCTTCTGAAATCCGAGTCGTTAATAGAAGTAACTTTGAGAGAACTACTTGGTTTTCCGAGACGTCGGAAACCGCTACATCGGAAAATCAATTGGAGAAATCACCATGGCAGTGAATGTAAACACT